>PWOI01000200.1 GCA_003557485.1 Elusimicrobiota bacterium
GCACTTTCGTTGCTTCGGGTCAGTGCCGTATCGGACCAGTTGGCGCTTCCCACAATGACAATCTCTTGATCTATTACAAGGGTTTTATTGTGAGTATATATGTATCTGTCATCGTAAAAGACATCTATCCCTTTTTCTTTTAAGTATCTGTATGCCTCCCCGCTCCTGTACTCCATTTCACCGGTAAAGAAATTTACATTCTTATCAAGAATGACTTTTACTTCAACTCCTCTTTCTTTTGCCCTGACAAGGCTCTTTACCAGCTCATAAACCGGCGAAGCTGTCCCGGTCCTCAGGCTAAGGACATACATGGCCATATGAATACTTTCCGAAGCCCCTTCTATGGCCTCCTTAACGGCGGGAAAATAATCACGGTTACTTATATTCCTCACCTCTGCCGTATATGAAGCAAATACCCCTGACGCGCCAAGGAGCAAAAGAGAAAGAAAGAAATGTTTTCTTAGGAATTTATAAACAGACTTCATGACAAATTATTAAAACTGGTATTCAAATCCGGCCGATATAGATTTCTTTTCAGCCGACACCTGGTCTGGATTATCTGTATAACGCCTGAAAACATAACTGTACTGGGCTTTAAGGATAAGTCTTTCAAATACTTCTTCCTGGTAGTTTATGCGGGCCGACAACTGGTTCTTGTCTTTCCAGGTTTCGCTCTCTTCGGCGTACCTCTGGGCATTAAGCCGCAGAAAAAGATTGGCCCTTCTTTTTCTCTCCCTGTCTATATTCCACCTGATCTGCATGCTGGGAACATGTATAAGGTTGTCCCAGGGCCTGAATTCATAGACCTGCTCCCTTAGATAGTATTCAAGGCGCAAATCAAAATCCCTGGAAAGACCTATCCAGCAGAAAGTACGGTAATACCTCATAATGTTCCTGTTATTTATATCCGCATACGGAAAGTCCTTGTGATTCCAGTTAAACCTTGTGGTATAGCGGAACCTGCTGCTTAAGATCTGGGAGACCTGAAGGTGTCCCTTGTGGAAATTGTAGGCCCATGATTCCTGTTCAAGTTCCTCTGCTTCGACAAACTCAATCCAGGGCACGGGCAGTACCGGGTCGTCATAGGCAACGGCATACCTGCTGCCGCGTTCATAGTTTCCCGAAACTTTCGGCGGCCTGGCCCAGACCAGTGCCGGCAGGAGGAGAAATAAAAACAAAAGAATAAATAACCTGCCGCATCTTCCGGATGAAGGGCGTCCGGACCCGGAGAAGTACCCCTTCAAAAGGCCTGCAAGTTTTACTGCAATATCCATCAAGCCTCCTTCCCTGCCGGTGCAGGATTACTTTTATAATATAAAGATGCGTTTAACTGTTTTTTCTTTTAATCTTATCGTGAAAAATATACTGAGTAAAAATCATGCCAAAAAGTGCAACCCAGGCCCGAACCTCACTTGACCTGTTAAAAGATCAAAGACCTAAAACTTGTTCACTAACATACCCCTCTATCTATTTGAAAGGTCATGTATTTTTTCACCTCTTCTTTCTAAAAATTCCGTTTCGGATTTACTTATCTTCCAGGCTCGCATCCCAAACCGGTTTCTCCAGGAAGGCAGAAAGGCTGGCGGCATCTTCTTGGAGGATTTTCTTTTTGCTATGGTCAACAACATTTATGCGTTGGCCATTTTTCAGCACAAGGTTCAATTCATAACTGTATCTAAAGTGCTTTTCTCTCCGCATATATTTAGAAATAATCTGTAACGCATGAATTTGCTCAAGTTCGGCAAAATACTTCAAAGAAGTCTTATTGGAACCCTCGGGTGTTCCTCTTCCTTTCCAGAAAGCACCTTTTATCTTATCAAACACGATAGGTGCTGTGCCAAAATAGAGCATTGCCGCTCCTACACCAGCAAAAACAAGGCCAAGCAGTAAAGCCAACGTCTCCATATCAAAAGCCCACAGGCCAGAGGAAACCTTCACGAAAGAAAAACCTAAAAATGTTCCCAAGCCGATTAGCAAAAAAAAGAGACCTAAAAGCTTCCCCTCTATGGATGACCGAAACTCCATGCGATTGGGGCTGACGGTTACTAGTTTGTGCGTCCGGAAGTTGGCGCCAGCACCTTTCACCGGAATCCATTCTGTCAGCATAGCAACGGGGTCATCGAGAGAAGCAGGATCGAAAACATTATGGGCAACCGACATTTTCTTCATGTCCTCTATAAACTTGTTAAACATATTTCCTCCTCTTGTCCTAATTATTATTATTTAATTTTTCTATATATTCGGGATATTGTCAAATGTTTCTTATGGGACATATGGGAATAGGAATAGACATCGTAACCCCCTGACAAGCAATAAGGATAATTGTCTCTCCGCTTTGCCCTAGTGCTAAAGCGTCTCTGCTCTGCGAATTCTCTATGCCGCGGGTCAATTCATTGATTTCATTTGTTCTATTTCAAAAGTTCTCTTTCGATACTTCCTTGCCGTAAACAAATGGATTTTTCAGACTCAATTACGCACTTTGAGTTACGCGCTATGCGTAATTATATAGAAGTTTCTGTTTTTTCAAATAGGGTTTAGTTTTTTGAACAGGTTTATTAATATTCTACTATGACTATTTTAGGTGGGCATTTGGGAATAATTATAACCCCTGCGCCGATCTGGTCGGGCCGGATGGATTCCCGCTATTAGACGGGGCAGACCCGGGTTACATAATACCGCGGCCTGTCCCGCCTTTTTCTTGTTGCGGGATACTCTCAGATATTAATACCTTCTTCCGCCCCCTCTGCCACCGCGGCCGCGGCCGTAACCGCCTCTGCCGCCCTCAGTCTTGGGGCGCGCTTCGTTGACTTTGATCTTGCGCCCGTCAAGGTCCTTCTCGTTCAGAGCAGCAATAGCCGCTTCTGCTTCAGACTTGCTTGACATTTCTATAAAGGCAAAGCCCTTTGAGCGTCCGGTGTCCCGGTCCGTGATCAGACTGGCGGACTTTACGGTCCCGTAATCAGAGAAAACTTCCTGAAGCTTGTTCTCATCTACAGAATAGCTGAGATTACCCACATACAATTTCGTGATTTCCATTTTCAATTACTCCTGTTCCTTTTCTATACGGACTGTCCTGTCCCTGCCTGACAGCGCGCATAATACTTTTCCGGGTAATAGCGCCCGCTGATTCTGTTTCCGGGCAAACCGGTGTATTGACCATCAATATATACCGTACAATAGAGAAAAGAGAATTTCACCGGATTGGACTACTTCACAATTGGATTTCGTCTTGAATTGAAAAAAGAAGGAAGGGATTCACTGCTTTCTAAAAATTCATTATTCCAGAATTATCTTTTTATATTATTACTACCGCTAATACTGTTGCATATATTCACGGCTCTGTCAAATTGTTGTTTGCTTAATGTTATGATATATGTTAACGTTAAGTAATATTTAGAACTTTTCTGGAGATATTTCACCTCTGAATACATTTTCATTAAACAAATCTAAATTTCGGACGCTGAACTATTTAAGGAGAACCATAATGCAGATTAATTTATTTAGGGTAAAACAGTGAGCAACAGCAATGACGTTATTGAAGTAGAAGGTGTCGTAACTGAGCTTTTTCCTAATAC
>PWOI01000142.1 GCA_003557485.1 Elusimicrobiota bacterium
AGATACTCGGGTTTGCCTTTTTCATTAAGAATGGGAACCTTAATGGTGTGAAGTAGCCTCTCCCCTTTATCTTTTGTTTTTATAGGCTCTTCGGGAACATCCACAATCTTTTTACCTTTGAGCACCTCGCGGTCCTTCTTTGTAAAGAAGTCCGCCTGATCCTTCGGAAAAAAGTCGTGGTCGTTTCTTCCGTAAAGCTCGGATCTGGGAATACCCAGAAGCTCTTCTCCGGCCTTATTTAAACGGACAAACCTGAGCTCTTCAGCATCCTTGAGAAATAGCATCATTTTAGGAATATTTTCTACCACGGAATCTAGAATAGCATTTGTACTGCGAAGCTCTTCTTCGGCATGATGATGTTCTATGACACTGGCGACTATCCGTGAAATAGCAAGAAGAAAATTAACATCTTCCTTCTGCCAGTCCCTGATTCCGGAGGTTTCGTCAAACCCGATAAATCCGAAAAAATCGCCTCTTACAAAAAGCGGAGCGATAAATATGGAAAGAACTCCCTCCTCTAAAAGGAGTTTCTTTTCTTTTTCCGAAGGTATATGTCTGGTATCGGAAAAACAGATATATTTACTTCTTTTCAAAACCTCTATACCCCAGGAGTAAATACTGCACGGAACATTCTGCATATTCTTTTTATTGCTTGGCATATTCCGGCCGCACCACTCAAAAGTATTGGAGATTGTCTGGGCCTCTTCGTTATATTCAAATATATAGGCTCTGCTCACATCTATAGCCCGTCCCATGGAAGCAAGGCTTTTATTTAAAAAAGATTCCAGGTTTTTTGCTTTTATTGAACTGGAAGATATCTCTGCAAGAAGGTGCTCGTAATTAAGGCGTTGCTGTATTGCGTTCTGGTCACGTTTCTGGCCACTGATGTTACGGACATTTGCAAGCACAAAAACCTCTTCCTGCGTTTCCATCCTTGTGAGAAGCACAGTGGCCGGGAACTCTTTTCCTTCAATTGTTTTATGGGTCCATTCAAAGAAAATAGAGCCCTCTTCCATTACCTTTTTTATCATTTTCTTTGCTTTTGCGGAGGATTTCCGACCGTCAGGCTGGGTTTCCGGGGAAAGCTGCCATGGAGACATGGAAGTAAACCTGGATTCAGTCCCGGCTTTAAAGAGTTTTACCGCCGCAGGGTTCCCTGATGTAAAAAACTGCGTTGAAGGGTCCAGAGTCATTATTGCGTCCCGAGATTTTTCAAATAATGTCCGGTACTTCATACCTGCATCAAAAAGTTTTTTATTTGCTGCCCTTAGCTGTTTTTCAGCTTGTTGAAGTTTCTTAACGGCAGAATAGAGTTCGTCTCCCGTTTTCCTGAATTCAGTGATTTCGCTTGCGTACAGATTTAATGTTTCTTTTTTCTTAAGTGGTTTTAACGTTATAAGATATGTTTTCTTTCCCTTAGAAAATTCAACGGTTGTCTGTTCTACGGATTTTACAGCTTTTGCAACGGATTTTCTTATCTCAACAGGAAGTTTGCCGCCCTTTTTTATGCCAAGTATCCGGCGGGCTGAGGGATTGGCAAAAACAACTTTTGAATTATCTATCCGGGCAAAAGGATAGGGACTTTCATTAAGGAATTCCTTGAAAATTTCCATGTTTTCTATTTTAGTCATATTTTTGATGCCGGAAGACTTCTGCAGAGTGAGGCAAATGTGACCGGCACAATATGCTTATAAAAAGAAAATCTGTAAAATTTTTTCTGCATTACAACTATATTATAATAAATAAATTAAATATTTTTTCAAATACAGGCAACATAATTAAACTATTTTTCATATGAACCCGGCAGTATTTCCGGGAAAACAAAAGGGCAACTTACTTTATTTGCATTGAACGCCAGTGCGCCTTGTTATAAATCCCCTCTGCTATATTTGCCAGATGGTCTCCTATTTTTTCAAGATTATCAATCAGTGAAACAAATATTATTCCTGTTTTAATGTCGCAGACCTGTTCATTCAGCCGGACGATATGGTTTTCTTTTATCTCTTTCTGGAGATGATTTACTTCTTTCTCTATTTCCAGTATCTCGGCTGCTTTATGGATATTTTCATTTTTCATAACTTCAACGGTTTTTTCCATCATCACCGAAATTTTATTCCACATAACATCAAGTTCCTTAAGGGCATATTCTGTAAACTCATTCCTTTCCGCGTTCTTTCTGGAAGCCATTTCAATTATGTTTTCCGCATGGTCTCCTATCCGTTCAATATCATTGACGCTGTGTATGAGCACCGGTATCTGGGAATTTTCTTTTTCGGTCAGTTCCCTAGTTGAAATTTCAACTATAAACTGCGTTATTTCCGACTGAAGGCCGTTTATTGCTTCTTCCAGTTTAGAGACTTTTTTTGCTTTCTTAAACCCTTCCCCTCCCAAACCCTCCATAGCGGTTTTAACGGACTTCACGGCAAGGGAAAGCATATAGCACATCTCATTTCTGACCTGATCAAACGCTACTGCCGGGCTCTCCAGCAGATGCCTGTCAAGGTATTGAGTTCTTTCTTCTATATCGCTTTCCTTTTTAGGAACAAGCCATATGCTTAATTTTTCAAGCGTACCTATAAACGGCAGAAAGACAGCCGTGTTAAATAGATTGAAGAGGGTATGCGAAAAAGCGATATAAAACATTATGGTTGAATTTGTCATTTGACCAGGGATCAGAAAATTGACAGCGCTTGTAAACCAGCCGAGATAAACAAAAACAAGCATATAAGCAACCCCTATTAAATTAAAAAGAGTGTGAGACATCGCGGCCCGCCGGGCAGAAAGGTTTGCGCCCAGCGCCGAAATCTGGGCAGTAATTGTTGTTCCAATGTTTTCCCCCAGAATAATCGGCACAGCCGCTTCAAAAGGTATTATTCCGTTAAAAGCCAGCACCTGAACAAGAGCTATTGTGGCACTTGAACTCTGAAGAACGATAGTAAAAACAAATCCCGCTAAGACACCCAGGATGGGATTACGGCTGAAGGAAATAAAAATATTTTTCACATATTCACTTCCTCTCAAAGGATCTACTGCGTTTCTCATAAGGGCAAGCCCGGTAAACAAAAGACCTATGCCCAGTATGACCTCACCCGTAAATCTTGCCTTCCTGGTTTTTGCTGTCTTCATAATCAAAACACCCGCCCCGACCGCAATGAGTGCATAGGATGCTATGTCGAAAGCCCCGATTACAGAGACAATCCAGGCGGTGAAAGTTGTACCGATATTGGCCCCGAGCAGCACGGATATAGCCTGTGCCAGGGTAAGGAGTCCGGCATTTACAAACCCGACCACCATTACAGAAGTGGCGCTTGAGGACTGAACAAGAAAAGTTACAAGAATTCCAACACCGATTCCGACTACCGGAAGTTTGGTAGCCCTGTGAAGAAAGCTTTTAAGGCGGTCCCCGGAAACCTTCTTCATTCCGTCCGACATGAGCTGCATTCCAAAGAAGAAAAGCCCTAGTCCTCCTATAAGTGTAAAAACAGATTGATGTATCATTTCATTATTGTTGCCAGATATTATTGCGGCCTTCGGTCCAGAAAATTAAAGACACTCCCGTAAT
>PWOI01000009.1 GCA_003557485.1 Elusimicrobiota bacterium
CCTTCTATAAGTCCTGGAATGAAGCTCAGCTTTATAGCGGTCCTTCCTACCTGTTTCAGTTTCTGTTTTTCCAAACCGAGCCCGGCGCGCAGCAAGATGATAATAAGAGCAATCAGTCTGAAATCAGAAGAAACTATGAGCAGTTCAGGGGTAAGCCAGTCGGCCCCGTAAGGTCCTATAATCATACCCACCAGAAGCATCCCGAGAATTCCCGGGAGTTTGATAATTTTAAACAGGTAGTTAGCAAACAGACCCAGGATAATTATAATGCCGATATTTGTCGCCACAATAGTTCCTTTCTATAAAAAAACCCCTGCCTCTTAAAGCAGGAGTCATCAGCGCATATTTCCGCATTTAAAGGCGAACTCCATCGCCTGTCACCAGAGATTATATTAATTTTAGATAATTTTAAAACCGGTTCGACTTATAACCTGTAAATCCCCGGCACAATTTTTATAATAATACTATAGGAAACCCGATGGAAAAGAAACGGGAAATATATAATACTATGAAAAGCGCAACTTTAAGATACAGGGGAAACACTGAATGAGTAATAAAAAGAAGCTTCCGCTGAATATACGCCTGCTGGGGTGGGTAAGCTTTCTTAATGATTTAAGCAGCGAGATGATCATGCCGATCCTGCCCATGTTCATAACCGCCCTTGGCGGCGGCGGGGCAGCGATAGGGCTTATAGGGGGTTTAAGAGACAGCGTTGCCGGTATTTTAAAGATTCTTTTCGGATGGTTTTCCGACAGAAGCAGGAAAAGAAAGCCTTTTATACTTGCAGGGTATTCGAGCTCTATTCTATTCAAAGCACTGCTGGGTCTTTCAACTCTCTGGCAACATGTTCTTGTACTGGCCTCTCTTGAACGGGTAGGCAAGGGGATGCGTACCGCTCCCCGGGACGCCCTGATTTCAGATAGCGCGGGGAGGGAAAAGGGAAGAAGTTTCGGTTTTCACCGGGCCATGGACACCGCTGGAGCCATACTGGGAAGCATAGGAGCTTTTATTCTCTTCTGGCTTCTGGGTCTTGAGCTGAAACTCATAATATTTATAGCCGCCGGCGTAGCCGTATTCTCTCTTATTCCGCTCAAAAACTTAGAGGAAAAGAGAGGGGGAGAAGAGAATAAAATCTCCCTGCGTTTTTCCCTTTCCGGTTTAAACCCGCGTCTGAGGCATTTTATAACTGCCGCCGGCATATTTTCACTGGCAAATTTCAGTTACATGTTCTTTGTTTTAAGGGCCAGGGATGTCTTTGCTGTATATTTAGATTTCCGCCTGGCTACGGCTCTCCCCATACTTCTTTATGTCCTTTACAATATTTTCTACGCCTCATTCTCGATCCCATTCTCCCGCCTGGGGGATAAAAAGGACAGGAAGAAAATTATTGCCGGAGGCTACGTTTTATTTGCCCTTACCTGCGCAGGTTTCGCATTCCTGGAGGGGATCCTGGTTTATATTATTCTCTTTGCCTTATACGGGACGGGGTATGCCGTTATAGATGGAAACCAGAGAGCTTTTGTTTCGGAAATCTCATCGGAAGAACTTAAGGGCACTTCCCTGGGAAGCTTCCACACTGTAAGCGGCATTGCCGCTTTGCCGGCCAACCTTGCAGCGGGGTTTCTGTGGCAGGCATCTTCCTCATTCTCCTTTATATACGGCTCTATCGCAAGTCTTATTGCCGCCGCCGTCCTTATTTTTATAAAATCTAAATCAGCAGATTAACTCAGGAGAGTTTTAGAAGGGGAAGGTTGACTGCCGGGGAAGAATTCAACCTGACGATAGTACCCGCAATTAAACATCTTTGGGGTATTAATAAGTTAAGATAAAGCACTTTTTGGGTATGATAATTATATTTTTTGGCATATTTTTAATATCAATAATTGATTTTTTCTGTAAATATCAGCTTCTAACGAAACTGCCGCCGGCCGGGCAAGGAACCGGAGAAAGGCTTACGGGCCACGAAAAATTCGTACGCATAGTACTCAGAGTATCTTCGGTGGATCTCGGGTTCCCGGGCTATCTGCTTAAGCGCCTCCGCTGCTTCGGTATCTTCCTTATATTTCAAACTGAGCTCCTTGATGCGCGCCTCCATCGGGGTATAGAAATCATCCCGCCAGGCCTCGTCAGGAAGCGTAAAATGCCCTGTAAGCTCAAACCCGCGCTTCTTAATGGCATCAAGAATATCCTCAGCCCTTCCCATTTCCGGGTAATCCTGGTCAAACCCGTCTTTGACCTCATCCGGAGGGTTCTCCTTTAACCATACCGCGTCAGTAAATGCAATATAACCTCCTGGGCGCAGAAGCTCCATACAGACTTCAAGAGCTTTTCCGATCCCAATATTATACAGGGCCCCTTCCGACCAGATCAGGTCTGCGCTTTCCGCGGGAATCCCCGGGCTGGAGATATCCCCCGCTAACGCCTTAACACGCCCTGAGAGTCCGAGCCTTCGCAGAGCCCCGTTAAGTTTTTCAATGCTTGGGGCGTGGCTGTCAACAGCTGTTATTAAACCCTCCGTAAGAGAGGCAAGATGGAGAGTCTGTCCTCCCGAGCCGCAGCCAAGGTCAATTATATCCGGGGAGGCAGGGAGCTCACTGCAAAGTGCAAGGGCCCTTTCCGCGCACTCCCTGTTTCCCGGCCCCTGTCTGGGCAGGTGTTCATAGACTTCAAAAAATATATCCCGGAAACGACCTTCCGTTGTATTCATAAGTGGTTTACCTATACTTGTGAGGTCAGGTTGTATAAAAATAATAAAATTTCCGGATTTCCTTTCCCCTGCTTTTGGCAAACAAGTTCATCTCTCCGGTCTATTACTTAATATTCCTGTAAGGCCTTCAATCCTGACCGTTTCAGCTCCAGGCAGCTCCTTCGTTTTTCTCAGAAAAAATTATGCCGAGCTTTTGAAATTTTATTCCTCTTCCGGATCTTCATCTTCCGGCAGAGTTATCTCAAATATCCTGTTAAGCGACCCGGAGAGGCTGCAGCTTGCCAAAACCTCAATATTATCGCCTTCGGAGACCTCGTGCAGGTAATATACCGCCTGCTGGGAAGAAGGGGCTGACTGGCGGCTGAAACTCTGCGTGAGAATCTCCTCTCCGTTTAATGAGATATTAACTTCCTTAATATAGTGGGCGCTTACGTCCCTGACACTGTGTTCAATTTCTATTACCGCGATTGAGCTTTCCGGCTCAAAATTCATATGGATACTTTCCGGCGGATGAGTCAAGGCCGGCAACGCGGCAAAAACAATTAGGGTTGCTAAAATAATCTCTTTCACTGGGTGGTCCTCCTATTTTGTCATTATTATTAAATAAACGCTTCTCTTATATTATTAACTTTCCTCACAGGCCTTCGGAAAACAACAGAAAAAACCTCCTATGTTATGATATTGTATTGTCGGGAAAGACAGTATACCCAAAGGAGGCTTCGCTGTGGGAGATTATAGCACAATTACGCATCAATTACTAACAAGAGCAGTTGATTTTCAAAGGGGGAGGTTGGCTGGGCATATCCTCTTATGTTCGAAACTGGGCTGTTAATAAATCAA
>PWOI01000089.1 GCA_003557485.1 Elusimicrobiota bacterium
CACGCAGATTCATTTCCAACGGCGTCCCTTGCCTGTACCTGGAAATAGTAGGTTGTATTGACTGCAAGCCCCACCAGTGTATGAGTTGAAAGCCCCGAAAAAGCTTCGGAAACAGATACTGCCTCGCTGAAATCAGAATATGAAGAATACCTTATCCTGTAAGGCGTATCGTGGAGTCCGGACCCGGTATCCGAAGCCGCTGCAATCGTAACAGTTGCCGATGACAGGTAAGTAACAACTTCCGTTACTTCATGCCCCGTAGGGGGAGAGTTGTCATATATAAATGATGCTTCTCCCTCTGAGGGAAAATAGGACCAGGCGCCTTTTTCACCGCCGGTTTGGCTTATACCCCTTACCCTCCAGTAATAGGTTGTATCGGTTGTCAAATCAGTCTCAATAGTATATAAGGCCGGATCTCCGGATTGATGAGAACCCATCACCCCGCTGGTAGCCGCACCGGAAAAATCCGGATTTGGGGACCATTGAACTTCAAAACTCATATCTTCATCAGGGTCATAATGCTGCAGTTTAAACTTTGCGACCAGTGAATTGGTCCACTCCCCTGCGCCTACAGGAGAACTGTCTTCTTTTTCCTGAGCAAGTTCTGCAGGGGGAAGCGGCGGACCCGAAACGCATCGCAGAACCACGGCCTCCGAAGGAACTCCTCCGCTCAAAACAAAAAGCATCCAGTGTCCCCTGGGAAGATCTTCGGGGACGGTAAATGATATCTCAGTATCCGCATCATCCCAGTCCATGGGATACACTGTACCGGTTACGTCTATAAGCATCCCGCCCTCTGTCATATTTCCTACATTTCCTGAAATAAATTTCTGGAGGTAAACCCTGGGATAGTGAACAGCCGAGTTGTTATGCGCACCGCCGCTGCCCTCACGGTTCCCGCTTTTGAAATTTGTGCCTTCTATGCTGTAGGTTTCTCCTCTTGCTACATCTACAGGCCCCACGCTGACGTCTTCGTTGTTAATATCCGTTATCTCAGGCCGGTAACTTAAGTCCGTATAATCATATTCGGTATAGGCAATTATATCTTTACTGTTCCTCCCGGCTCCTCCGGCAAAAAGCGCACGGCCGTCAAGAAGGAGCGTGCCTGTATGTGTTCGGCGGGTCTGACTCATATTATTCTGGGTTAATTCAATTGTGTTTAAAGCCGGATCATATATCTCCGCGGTATTATCCGAGTCTCCTATTGCTCCCTTTCCGGCCACTATAACCCTTCCGTCTGGCATAAGTACAGCTGAAGAATAATCCCTGTGATGTGTAAAGGATGGTCCCGCAGAGAAAGTTCCAAAATCGGGATCATATATCTCAGTTGTATCCAAATTATCACCGCCTCCGGCAACCAGCACCTTGCCGCCGGGAAGCAGCACGGCCATATGCCTTTGCCTGTTGCCAGACATACTTCCGGTAGGCGTAAAGCTCCCGCCGTCATCATCATACGTGTACAGGTCGGCCGAATTTCTGCTAAATCCTCCCGCTACCAAGACCCTTCCATCGGGAAGCAGCGTAGCCGTATGTCTCATTCTTGTTTCAGCCATATTGTTAGCAGTACCTTTAAAAGTTAGCGTATCCGGCTCAAAAATTTCGGCATTACTTGTGCCGGGAGTGCTGGAACCACCGCCTGTTATAAGTATTTTCCCGTTTTGCAGTTTTGTCGCTGTATGTTCAGCCCTTGCCAGAGACATAGTATCTGAAAGAGCTACAGAAGTCACAGATGATGTATGCACCTCAATAATCTCGGCGCTATTTAAACCCAAATTGTCAGTTGTTAATCCGCCGGTTACAAGTATCCGGCCGTCCATAAGCAGGGTTGCGCTGTGAAAGGCTCTTGCTGTTTGCAAGTTGCCGGTTGTTGCCAGAAACTCACTGTCAGCAGGGTCGAAAATATCTATAGTGTCTCTATAAATCGTACTCTCTCTACCGCCGGTTATAAGCACCCTGCCGTCGGGGAGAAGGGTATGGGATGCGGCCTCTCTGGTTTCTTTCATATTACCAGCGCCACCCGTAGAAAAACTTCCGGAGTCCGGCACAAATAATTCTGCCGTTCCAGTAACGCTAGCCCCCGAGTCCCGACCGCCTACAATGTAAACTTTTCCGCAGGGCAGAAGAACCGAGGAATACTCATTTCTGCCAACAGCCATCGAATCTGCGGCAACTGTTTCCTCATCATCCCAGAGATATATTTCTGTTGAATCCATATAAACACCATCATAAAAACCCCCGGCAATAAGAACGTTGCCGTCAGGAAGTAACGTCGCGGTATGATAGGTCCGTGTGGATATCATATGACCTATGTCAGTAAATGTGTCAAAACCGGGATCATATAAAGTTAATTTACTCTCCCCTGTACCTCCTGCTATAAGAATTTTTCCGTCAGGGAGAAGAACTGATTGGTGGCGTCGACGGATAGAACTTAAATCCCCCATGGAAGTTGAGAATGAGTTGCTTGCCGGGTTATACAGGTCCGCCTTGGTGTCGGCAGAATGACCGCCTACGATAAAAACGGTGCCGCAGACCATTAAAGTAGCGGTATGCCTTTCACGCGATACAGATAAATTATTGGTGGTTTCTGTCCAGGTGTCTAATTCAGGGTCATATACTTCAGCGGTGTCAGTCCCGCCGCCGGCCACCAATATGCGCCCGTCATTAAGCAGTGTTGCGGTATGTTCTATTCTTGGGGTAATCAGGGCGGCAGCCCCCGAAAAACTGTCATCTTCCGGATCGTATATGCGAACGTCGCTCAATGGTGTTTTATTAAGTGAGCCGCCTGCAATGAGGACTTTCCCATTTGCCATAAGAGTAGCAGTATGATAATGGCGCTCAAGGAACTCTAGAGACTTTTCAGAACTATATGTATCAGTTTCTGGGCAGTATATCTGATATGAACCAACTTGTTCACTCCCATCACTTCCTCCTGCAATAAAGACTTTTCCATCAGGAAGAAGAGTAACGGTGTGTCCAAACCTTCCAGTATTAAGCGACCCTGCTGATTCCCAGTCCGCCGCGCAGGCGCTCCTTATCTCCCCCATCGTAATCATACAAACCAACATCAAACCTATCATGCAGATCTTCTTCATCACGTTTTCTCCTTCGGATATAACAAAGTTCCTTAAGCTTTCAGTTCTATATTAAAATGTCTTTTTCAGTATGTCTGTGACTTTGATCACACTCAAACTGCGGCGGCGCGTATTTGGGCGGGAACGCCTGCCGGGTCTAGGTATTTCAGTGCGCAGTTTTAATTTTTTTAAAATAATTTTTATTAAAATTTATTTTTCCTCTAATGTCAAGCTTTTTACAGTAAACAAACATCTAAAAAATACTTTTTGTGGTGCCTGCCAGAACACTGCCTTGTAAGTATCGGATTTTTTGATTATAGTATAATAATATGAAAAAAAGCATTTTCGAGAACCTTTTATGGATGACATAAAACGTTACAAAGAGGAAAACCGCAAGCTTGCCGAATGGAAGCGAAAGCTTTCTCTTATTCTTGAGTATTCCGGAAGGATATCCGCTTCTTCAGACCTTGCC
>PWOI01000212.1 GCA_003557485.1 Elusimicrobiota bacterium
ATAGCAATAGCACCCGTTGGCTGCGCTGTCTTTGGCTACTTCTACTGGAACTTTGACACGGCAGAAGCAGCTCACGGCCGTCCGCCCGCTGTTGCAACGGCAATTAAAAGAGTGCTCCCTGACAGGATAGTCATGACATATCAGGGAGACGGGGACCTTGCGGCTATAGGGGGAAATGAAATGCTCCACGCCGCTAACAGGGGGGACAATATCACGGTTATTTTTGTAAATAATGCATGTTACGGGATGACCGGAGGGCAGATGGCTCCTACTACAGTAATGAATCAGGTTACAACTACGACTCCTACGGGGAGGAATATTGAGGACGGTTATCCAATAAAGGTATGCGAACTTTTAAAAGAGCTTGAAGGCACTGTGTACATTGAACGCACCTCGGTAGATACTCCTGCAAATATAATTAAATCGAAAAAGGCAGTGAAAAAAGCCCTTCGTTGTCAGATGGACGGAAAGGGTTTTTCACTCGTCGAAATTCTTTCGATGTGTCCCGTGGGATGGCGTATCACTCCGCAGCAGTCGCAGGAATGGGTTGATAAAAAGATGAAAAAAGAATTCCCTCTGGGGGTATTCAAGGACAGGCTTTGAAAAAAGAGATAATAATAAGCGGATTCGGAGGTCAGGGGGTTATGCTTGCAGGGACGCTTCTTTGCCATGCAGGAATGAAGGCTTCTAAAGAAGTAACATTTTTTCCTTCCTACGGGGCGGAAATGAGGGGAGGCACTGCCAACTGCAAGGTCATAATATCAGATAGCACGATAGGGTCTCCGGTATTCAGTGAAGCCGACATTCTCATGTCTCTTAACAACCCGTCTTTCGAAAAGTTTTACCCTGCTGTCAGGGACGGAGGTATTGTTTTTGTTAATTCCAGCCTTTTTTCTGTATGCGCGGAAGATTATAATTTTGAAATAATAGAAATCCCCGCCAATAATATAGCTGAAGAATGCGGCACGGTCCTGGCTGCTAATCTTGTTATGCTCGGAGCTTTAGTAAGAAAAACAGGTCTTTTGAATCTGGGGGCCCTTATGCAGTCAGTACCAGGCCTTCTCAAAGGAAAGAAAGATTTGTGGGACATCAATAAAAAGGCTCTGGAAGCCGGTTACAATTCCGCAGATTCACGCTAAACTCCTGCCGTAAAATCCGTCTGGACATCCAAAACAGAAAAAATATGCAAGTTGATATAAAAAGCTATTTTTATTATCATTATTTATCAGTTATAACAAGATAAAGGTAATTAGATGGAAAAAGTACTTATTGTTGATGATATAAAGGACGACAGGCTTCTGTACCGCATTATACTTGAAGAAGAAGGATACGAAGTCAGCGAAGCTAAAAATGCTATAGAAGCTCTTAAGCTTCTTGACAGGCAGAGGTTTAATATTGTTTTGACGGATATTATAATGCCCGCTGTAAACGGGATCGAACTTACCCGCAAGATTACCCGGAATTATCCTGACATCGAAGTTATAGCCATGAGCATATATGATAGCAAGTTTACAGCGCTTGATGCATTAAAACACGGAGCTTCGGCATATCTGATAAAACCTTTTACAAAAGAAGAACTGCGGATAGCCGTAGGTGAAGTGCGCAGAATCCGGGTATTGAAAATCGGAAGCGGGCATCTTGATGGAATAGTGGCCCTTCATAAAGCTTCAAAAGCTATTATATCTGACAACCCTCCGGATAAGATTCTGTCTTATATAATGGAAGTTGCCGTTAATACCGTTCGCGCTGACGGGGGATCGATAATGCTGATAGATAAAAAAAGCGGAGACTATGTAGTGAAGTCTTCAGCCGGAACCTTTAAAGAGAAAGTTCTGGGTAAAAAATTCCGCCCCGGCCAGAGAATTGCCGGGCGGGCTATAAAATTGAAAAGGCCTGTTCTTGTTGATAACGGGGTACGTTCCAGAGAGTGGTTTAAAAATATGGAAAAATACGAAGATATTATATCCGGGATGAGTGTTCCTATTATTATAAGAAACGAGGTGCTTGGGACTGTTAATCTTAAAAGAACTGAAACGAAAGAAGAGTTCAGCCGCAGAGATGTTGAAATAGTGGATATTCTGGCGGCTAATGCGGCATTGATAATAGAAAATGCCAGGCTGGTAAGCTGAATTTTATTAAAACTGTAGCCGGGGTGTTGGAATTGGCAGACAAAGCGGACTTAAAATCCGCTGGCGCTTCCGCGCCGTGCGGGTTCAAATCCCGCCCCCGGCACCATCGAGGCCGTCTTGGAAAACATCCCATACGCGGATGTTTTCAGGCCGAGATCCGAAGGCAACGGGCCGTCTAGTAAAAGAACCCATGCGCGGTTCTTTTCAGACCGGGATCCGAAGGCAACATTTTACGTTTGAGGGGTGATTATGAAAAAAATTCTTATCAGAGATGCGTGCACAATCGTTACGCAGGATGACGATAATAGAATTTTAAATAATAAAAGCATACTCATTTCAGGAAATATAATTGAAAAAATCGGAGATGTTACCGAAACAGACGCTGACGAAATTATAGACGGCCGGGGAAAAATTGTTATTCCAGGCCTTATAAATACTCACCATCATTTTTATCAGACACTTACAAGAAACCTGCCCTCTGTTCAGGATGCCAAGCTTTTTGACTGGCTCAAATATCTTTATAATGTTTGGAAACATATAGACGAAGAAGCAATAGATGTGAGTACCATGGTTGCCGCGGGCGAGTTGCTTCTTACGGGATGCACGACAACAAGTGACCATCTTTACCTGTATCCGGAAGATGCAGGAAACGGACTGATTGATATTGAAATAGAAGCTGCCGCCCGGATGGGAATAAGATTTCATCCCACCCGGGGTAGTATGTCTCTGGGAGAATCATCCGGCGGGCTGCCCCCGGAAAGCGTGATACAGGCCGATGAAGAAATTTTAAGAGAGTCACAAAGAATTATAGACCGTTATAACGATAGCGGCGAATTTTCAATGTGCAGAATTGTACTTGCTCCGTGTTCGCCTTTTTCGGTAACCGAGGAAATTATGCGAGGAACTGCGGATCTTGCAAGAAAAAAAGGCGTTTATTTACATACTCATCTGGCAGAAACAGAGGATGAGGATGAGTTCTGCATAGAAAAAACAGGGCTTCGCCCCCTGGAATATATGGAAAAAGTGGGATGGACCGGTCCGGATGTCTGGTTTGCTCACTGTGTTCATTTAAATGATGCGGAAATAAAAAAGCTCGCTGAAACCGGCAGCGGTGTTTCCCATTGCCCTACTTCTAATCTGCGTCTTGGATCCGGGATCGCTCCGGTAAGAAGAATGCTCGACGAAGGAGTTAACGTTTCGCTTGCTGTAGATGGTTCGGCTTCAAATGATTCGTCCGATATGCTTGCAGAACTTAGAATGGCAATGATGTCTGCAAGACATAAAACGGGTGTTGATTCAATGTCAGCTGCAGATGTTCTTAGAATGGCTACAAGGGGGGGGGCTTCGGTTCTCGGCAGAAACGATATTGGCAGAATAGAAACGGGCAAGGCGGCGGATATTGCAGTTTTTGATGTAAACCGGATTGATTTTGCCGGTGCCGGCGGCGACTATGCGGCTGCTCTTGTTTTTTCCGGTATTTGTCACATTGCGGATACGGTTATTGTGAACGGAAATATAAGAGTAAGATCGGGAAAGCTGGTTGGGGCCGATGCTAAGGAAATTACAGAGAAAGCTAATAAAATTTCAAAAAGAATCAGGATCCGTGCGGGTCTTGAGTAAAAAAAAATATATAGTACGGACTTTAACCCTGACAGCATTCTGTATTTTAGCCGCGCCGTTTTTTATTTACGGACAGGGTTCAGCGGAAGGAATTAGCCGCGCCGCCGAAACACTGATAGGAAATCTCGGGGATTCACAGGAGAGGGTAAGGATAAGCGCGGCTATAAGGCTATCTAATTATGACGATGCCGTAGTGGTAAGAGCACTTGTAAAGGCAGCTTCAGAAGACGCTTCCGAAACTGTCAGGAGAGTCGCTCTCAGAAGTCTCGGGGAAATAGGCAGCTACGGTGGGCTTGATGTTATATTGGACTCTTTTAAAAGCGGATTGCCCGCGTTAAGGTCAGAAGCAGTTTTGTCTTCGGTGAATTTTTCGACACCTGTAGTTACCGGAAAAGTTGCGGGAATGACAGAGGACCCGCATCCTATGGTAAGACAGACAGCTGTAGAAGCCCTTGGCCGGGCCTACTATTTTGATGATACTGCTGCGGAAGCAGTTCTTGGCAGCCTGACGGATATGAGTGAGGGAGTCCGTGTTGCAGCGGTCAGGGTGTCCGCTTCAAGGAAAATACCGGGCGCTGAAATAATACTTAAGGGACTTCTTAAAGATCCTGCGCCGATCGTAAGAGAAAATGCTGCACTTGCTCTTGCGGAGTTTAGTACGGCCGAAAACGTTATGGCCGCCCTCAGGAATGCACTTGAAGATAGAAGCCCGATGGTAAGAATGAATGCGGCGTTGTCACTGGCAAAAACAGGTTCATCCGCAGGGGTTAGCATAGCTATTGAAGGAATAAGTTTGCCGGATGCCAGGGTCAGGGCGACCGCATGTCTTGTAATCGGCAGGGCCGGCTCAGAAAGGTCAAGAGTATTTCTTGAACGGGCACTGGACGATGTTGATTCAAGGGTACGAAGGGCGGCGGTTACGGCGCTTGAGGAAATGGATATGAGATTCAGCCAGTAACGAATAAATGAGGAGCAAAATGTTTAAGAGATTTTTATTATTTATAACGGTACTTGTTTTTGCGGCAGGTTATGCACTTGCTGAAGAAGATAGGGCTGACTCGGTAATTGATATGCTTGGTTCTCCTGAGGCAACCGTGAGGAGGGAAGGGCTAAGGCAACTCGCCGCAATGAGAGACACTGAGACAGTTCCGTTAATCATAGATCTTCTTGAGGATAGTGAAGCCGTAATACGTTCCGAAGCCGTGGACGCTCTCGGCTCAATGAGATCGCGGGATGCGGTAGAACCTTTGATAGGAGTTCTTGATGATCCGGACAGAAGCGTAAGAATAAACGCTGTAGTTGCTCTCGGCTTTATAAGAGATCGCCGGGCAGTGCCCGCAATAATAGAAAGGTTAAGAGATGACGGCAATGTCGGGGTCAGAATAAGCGCGGCCCAGGTATTAGGGCTTTTGGGGGACCCGCTGGCCGTTGAGCCGCTGACAGAGGCTCTTGAGAAGGCTGATGACAGCAGGATAAGAGCGCAGGCAGCAAGATCACTTGGCCGTCTCGGAGCGGAAGAATCCGCCTCCGCAATAGCCGGCAGGGCTTCAGACAGTGATGAAAACTTAAATGTAAGAATTTACTCTGCAGAAACTCTTGGTGACTTTAGAACCGGGGAAAGCGAACGGGTGCTGAAAAATCTTATTAATGAAGAAAATATGGAACTTGCCGTTGCGGCTGCGGCATCTCTTGGAAAACACGGAATAACGGATGGCCTGGGAATTGCGCTTGAAGGTATGGAGTCTGAAAACATAGATGTAAGGCGCAGGGCAATTGCAGCTTTGGGGGATATAAGGGATAAAACCACCGCTGTAGAAGAAGCTGTAAAAAAAGCTTTTCAGGATAGCGATCCCCGTATCAGAAACCGGGCGAAATTTGTAGCCAGAATACTTAACATAGAAATTCCGGAGGAGGACAGGTAAGGAAAGGAGAGGTATATGACAGTACTGATTGAAGGGGGGACCGTTGTTACAATGGGCAGCCGCAGCCGAATTATTAATCCCGGTTCGGTTGTAATAGAAGGTAAAACTATAAAGGAAATAGGAAAGACGGATGATTTAAAATTAAAATATAAACAGGCTGATATAATATATGCCCGCCGTAAAGTAATAATGCCCTCTTTCGTCAATACGCATCATCATCTCTACTCTACATTTGCCCGCGGCCTTACAGTTCCGGGCCCTGCGCCAGAAAATTTTTATGATATCCTGGAAAACCTATGGTGGAAACTTGACAAGGCTCTTTTCAGAGAAGCCATTTATTATTCATCCCTTGTGCCTCTTATGGAATGTATCAGGCATGGCGTAACTCACATAATTGACCACCATGAAAGCCAGTCATATCAGATAGGGAGCCTTGATGAAATTTCCCGTGCTGTTGAAGAAACAGGTACAATGGCTGTTTTATGCCTGGGAGCTTCAGACAGATACGGGAAAGGAGTAAGGGGACTTGAGGAAAACGAACGCTTTTTAAGAAAGAAAAACGATTCCGTTAAGGGTATGGTAGGTCTGCATGCATCGTTTACTGTTTCAGATGAAACCCTGAAAAGAAGCGCTGAAATTGCGGAAGATTTCAAGTGCGGGGTACATGTTCATTGCTGCGAGGCTCCTGAAGACGGGCAGATAACCCGTGAAAAATATTCCAAAAGCGTTGCGGAAAGGTTCCGTGACGCCGGGATACTTAATGAAAAAGCTCTTTTAATTCACGGTGTTCATTTAACCGCGGAAGATATGGAAATTATAAAGGAAGCAGGGGCCTCGGTTATACATAATCCTGAAAGCAATATGAACAACGCTGTAGGGTATGCCAGAGTTCTTGATATGATGGAGAAAGGAATAAGGGTAGGACTTGGAACAGACGGTATGAGCCCAGATATGCTCTCCCAGATGCGAGCCGCTTTTCTGCTGGCAAGGAATGAATACAAAGATCCAAATGCCGCTTTTTCACAGGCCCCGGAAATTCTTTTAAATAACAATCCTAAAATATTAAGAGATGTTACAGGTTGGGATGCCGGAGAAATTGCACCCGGCAATTCTGCAGATATAGCAATAATAGATTACGATCCTGCTACCCCTATGGATGAAAATAATTTTATGGGGCATCTTCTGTTCGGTATGATTTTTTCAGATGTTGACACTACAATATGCGGTGGAAAAACTATTATGAGACATAAAAAAATACTTACAGTAAATGAACCGGAAATTGCAGCGAAATGCAGGGAAATTTCAGAAAAGGTATGGGAGAACATCAAGTGACGGGACAAAGAGAGTTTCTAAAAAAACTTGTAAAAATACCATCTCTGTCGGGCCAGGAAGGCGCTGTTGCAGATGCTGTTAAGATTGAGATGGAAAAACTGGGATATGATAGAATTATAGTATCCGGCGGAAATGTTTGCGGGATAAGGGGGGAAGGCGGAGTTAAAGTTCTATATGATGCGCATATGGATGTAGTGGAACCCGGAAATGAGTGGAAAACAGATCCTTACGGAGCTTTTGAAAAGGACGGGTTTTTATATGGCCGCGGAACATGCGATGACAAGGGATCTATTGCGGCAATGGTTTACGGAGGCGCAGAAGCGGACGTAGCGGGAGCAACTTTGTATGTTCTGGCAAGTGTCCGCGAGGAGGTAAGCGAGGGAAACGGATTAAAAGATTTCTTAAGCCGCACCGGCATAAAACCCGATTTTGTAATAATAGGAGAGCCGTCTCGTCTTATGGTTGCAAGAGGCAACCGAGGACGTCTGGGATTAAGGATAGATGTCATGGGAAAGGCCTCACATGCCAGCAGGCCGCAGGACGGTGAAAATGCGATATACCGCGCAATGAAAATAGCGGAAGAAATTAAAAATATGGATAAAAATTCTCCGGCGGACACTGTCTCGGTAACTAAAATAGAAACACCAAATTTAAATATAAATGTTATACCTGAAAAGTGCAGTATATACTGTGATTACCGTTCGGCTCCCGGAAGAACCCGGGAAGAAATACTTGAGAAGTTTTATTCATTGATAGAAAAGCGGGATAAAATTGAAGTAATTAAAAAATATTTCAAACCATGGAGCCTGGAAGAGAGTCATCCGCTTATTGCAGCCGGTATGAAATGCAGGAATGATACACTAGGGGAAGCCCCTTCAATAATGTGGATTTTCTGTACAAACGGGACTTATACTTCCGCAGAACTCGGTATTCCTACAATGGGGTTCGGCCCGGGAGAGGAGAGCCAGTGTCACAGTGCAGATGAAAAAATAGATCTTAAACAGTTGGATGATGCCGTTAAATATTTTTCAATGTTGCCGGGATTCATTCTGCGGGAAATTAAAGAAAATTGAAGATGAAAAAAATAGCGTTACTTATTTCACTCTTTCTTTTTTCAGTTGTTTTTTCAGAAGCCGGGCAGGTTAAATTCGTAGGAGAACTCCCCTCCCCCGGAGAATATACTCTTTTTGCCGGTGGCGGTTGGGACGGGAACTGGTATGCAGGCTACACGCAGAGGTGGGTTACGGTTCTTCCTCCGGTTGATACGCAAGGATACGAAAGGGCTTTTTTAGGAGCGCGACTCGGCAGGGCTAAAACGCTGAATCAAATGAGAGAGATTATAAAAATGATAGCTGAAGAGGAAGGAAAAGAGAGCCCCGAATTACCTGATAGGCCCGGACGGATCAAAATAGGAATTTCCCAATCACTTGAGAATAAACCACCGGGGGTATTGCTTGTTTCTACGGATGAGATACCGCTGGAAGGCTCTCCTGTGGAGGCCCTAAGGGATGTGGGGGGTAGCAGGTGGTTTTTCACTGAGATAGATGTTAACGAAATTTCGTCTTCTGAAGATAATTTTGTTTTTCTTTTCAGCAATGACAGGTTTCTTGATTCAACGGCTGTTTCACCGATTCTTGCTGCAGGAATAGGTTCCGGCGAGGACGAGAATACTTATATAATAAAAGATAACGGTGAGAAATCAGTTATAAGGTATTTTGAGCCTGCAATAGCCATAAAACTGGTGCAGGCCGGCAGCCCGGAACCGTTTATTGAGATCAGCGAATTTAAAAGTCATCCGCATATAGCGGCCGCTCATAGCGTTATTACCGATGTCAGAGGAGAGAATATAACAAGAGTATGGCTAGAGATAGATGATGGAAGCGGGTGGAGAAAAAAGGGGCATCCTCAGCAGGATCCTCCCTACGACCTTATCTTTGAGTATCCGCAGATTAGCCCCGGGAACTACAGGATAAGGGCGGCGGCCGTAAACTGGTGGGAAAACATATCCTATTCTGCGGTAATAGAGTTTAAGATAGATTGACACTAAAATTTGTTTATGTTAGCATTAAAAACATTGATTGAGAGGAGAAATTAAATGAAAGAAAACATTTTTAAAGGAAGAGACTGGCTTAAACCGGAAATTGATTATACGCAGAAGGAATGGGAGGCGCTTTTAGAACTAGGCTTTGACCTTAAGAAAAAATTTGCCGGGAAGGAAGATACAACCGGAATCCTTAAAGCTAAGACTCTTTTTACGATGTTTTTCAACCAGTCATTGCGTACAAGGAGCACTTTTGACGCCGGAATTCAGCAACTGGGCGGATTTCATTGTTCTCTTGAGCCCGGAAAAACATATACTCCTGCAAGAAAAGGCTTTGATATACCTTACAAAACTGAAAGAATAAAAGATGTTGCGGAGGTTCTCAGCAGGATAGGGGACGCCATTGCAATAAGAATGTACGGGCCGCCGGCAGGATGGAATTACGGATTTGCCCATGCCACCATGGAAGAGTTTGCCGAATATTCCGACATACCTGTAATAAATATGGAATGCGACAAATATCACCCGTGTCAGGCCCTTGCCGATATGATGACGGTAAAGGAAAGATTCGGGACATTCAAAGGAGTTAAGCTGACAATGTCTTTCGCCTATTCGGGTTCTATCGAAAAGCCGCGCGCCGTTCCGCAAAGCGTAATACTTGCCGCAACGCTAATGGGTATGGATGTAACCCTGTCTCACCCTGAAGGTTATGATCTGGATGAACAGGTTATATCAAAGTGCGAAGAACACTCAAAGCAGAACGGTTCCGGTTTCAGAATAATAGATGATTTTAATAAAGGATTCGAAGGAGCCCACGTCGTGTACCCTAAGGCCTGGGGAGCGCATACATGCTTTAATTATTTTGACCCTGAAACAGGAAAGAAAATTAAAGGTCAGGACCACAGAGAAGCGGAACGTGTTAACGAACTGGCAAAAGGATGGATGACCACAGAGCAGCAGATGGAGCTTACCGATAAAGACGGTATTTATATGCATTGTCTGCCGGCCGACAGGGGACAGGAAGTGACAGATGATTTAATTGACGGACCGAAGTCTGCAGTAATAGATGAAGCCGAAAACAGGCTTCATGCCCATAAGGCAATAATGTCTCTTTTGATGGGCGGAAATATTTAACTGCGAGTAATTGAAAGTTTTATTCTTAGAGAGGATTCCATAAATGGTTAAAATCAATCTTAAAGGAAAAGACCTTATAACTACCCGGGACTGGGAGGTAGAGGAAATACTGCAGGTGCTGGAGCTTGCCGAAGAAATGCAGGAGAAAAGGTTTTCCCCTGAATTTACCTGTGTACTTCAGAACAAGAGCTTTCTTATGTTCTTTTATAATCCTTCGGTGCGGACCCGGCAGTCTTTTGAGATAGCAGCTACGGAACTTGGAGGGCATGCTCTTTTTCTTGAACCTAAGACTATGAGGCTGAAAAGCAAAAAAACAGCAGGAGAAACTATAGAGGATGCTGCAAAAGTAATGGACCGTTACGGATGCGGACTGGGCATAAGGATACTTGAAGATAAGATAAGTACTTACGGGGAGGGTGAAAAAATTATCAGGGAATATGCCAGGCATTGCGATATACCGGTTGTAAGTATGGCTCACGATAAATATCACCCGTGCCAGGGCCTTGCCGACATTATGGGTTACCGCAGACACCTGGGAAGCGATTTAAAAAACAAAACAATACTGCATACCTGGGGGCACGGGGCTCTTGCGCGTTCTCACTGTTCAGTACAGGAAAGTATGCTGATATGTTCAAGGCTTGGTATGAATGTGCGTCTGGCCCATCCTGAGGGGTATTCTCTTGATGAAGAAGTAATAGGCGAAGTGAAGAAAAACTGTTCTGAAACCGGATCCAAATTTACAATAACAGATGACCCTGTTAACGCATACAAGGGGGCGGATGTGGTCTATTCAAGAAACTGGATGAGCGAGCAGGCTTATGCCGGAGAAGAACTTAATAAAGAAAAGGAAGTAGAGAAAGCTCTTAAGTTAACAGACTGGATATGCGATGAGAAAAAAATGGAGATTACTGATAATGCGTTGTTTTCCCATCCAATGCCGGTTGACAGGGGTCATGAAGTTACCGATGGAGTAGCCTCCGGCAGCCGTTCAATAATATATGACATAGCTGAAAACAGGCTCCATGTTCAGAAAGCGGTCATGGCTCTTACTATGTCAGATTGATTAAGATGCGACTTTTAAAAATTAACATACTTTAAAGGAGGTCAGGTTATGCCGACAGCAGTAATAGCGGTGGGCGGCAACTCTCTTATAAAAGATAAAAAGCATCAGACTGTTAAAGACCAGTACAGCGCGGTTGTTGAAACAGTAAAGAGTATCGTGGGATTCATAGAAAAAGGCTGGGATGTTGTTATGACTCACGGTAACGGGCCGCAGGTGGGGTTTATTCTTATGCGCTCGGAATGCGCCAGCAGATACATAGGGCTTCATACAGTTCCGCTTGACTCCTGCGGGGCGGATTCCCAGGGAGCAATAGGCTATATTTTTCAGCAGGTGCTTAAAAACGAATTTGAAAAACGAGGGATAGAAAAAGAAGCTGTAACTGTTGTTACGCGCGTACTGGTTGACAGGAAAGATCCGGCATTTAAAAAACCTTCAAAACCGATCGGGCCCTTTATGGAAGAAAAAGAGGCGCTGGAAAAGAAAAAAAATGAAGGATGGGAAGTCCACGAGGATGCCGGCCGCGGCTGGCGAAGAGTTGTTCCTTCGCCGGCACCAAAAAAAATTATTGAAGAGAAGGCAATAGAGGTTCTTGCCAGAGAAGGTTTTTGCGTTATAGGGGTTGGAGGAGGGGGAGTCCCTGTTTACAGGAGAAAAGACGGTATTATTTCCGGGCTTGAAGCTGTGATTGATAAGGATTTTTCCTCTTCGCTGCTTGCCCGGGATATAAATGCAGATATGTTTATAATTTCAACTTCTGTTGATAAAGTTTGCCTGAATTTCGGTAAACCGGACGAAAAAAAACTTGATACTATTACGGTAAAGGAAGCTGAAAAGTATATAAAAGAGGGGCACTTCGCCCCCGGAAGCATGCTTCCTAAAATAGAGGCAGCCCTGGAATATCTTAAAGGAGGAGGGAAGAAAGCAGTTATAACGACTCCCTCTAATATACAGGCTGCAGCAGACGGCAGAGTCGGTACGGTTATCGTACCCTAGATATGGGATATAAAAAATGACTAAAAAAGATTTTATTACTCTTACGGATTATAAAGCAGAAACTCTTGTTAAAATAATCAGGAGGGCTATAGAACTAAAACAGGGCTCTACTTCCTGCCGTGAAGCCGGCGGGAAAGTGCTGGCGATGATTTTTACAAAACCTTCTACACGGACAAATGTGTCGTTTTTTGTGGCTATGCAGCGTCTTGGCGGCCAGGCTATGTATCTTGGCAGCGAGGCGCTTCAGCTTTCAAGGGGTGAAACAATAGGCGATACCGCAAAGACGCTGTCGCGGTACGTAGACGCTGTTATGATAAGGACGTTTTCTCATTCTGACGCCGTTGCCCTGGCTGAAACCGCTTCGGTTCCTGTAATCAACGGGCTTACCGATCTTCTTCATCCCTGTCAGGCGCTTGGCGATGTTATGACAATCTGCGAAAAAAAAGGTTTTGATTTTGAGAAGATAAAGGTCGCCTACATAGGTGACGGAAATAACGTATGTAATTCCCTTGTAAATGCTGCGGGAGTTCTGGGTTTCGGACTTACTGTTTCTTCACCGGAAGGTTTTGAACCGTCCGGAGATATTATTGAAAAGATGCAGGGGATTAATTCCGGAATAGTGATTGAAAAAGATCCGCGTGCTGCAGTGCAAGAATCCGATGTCATATATACAGATGTATGGGTAAGTATGGGTGATGAAGAGGAGGAAGAGGTAAGAAAGAAAACTTTCAGCACTTACCAGGTTAACAGCAGCCTGGCATCAAAAGCAAAAACAGATTTTATATTTATGCATTGCTTGCCTGCCAACAGGGGAGAGGAGGTAACGGATGAGATAATGGATGGGAATAATTCAGCGGTTTTTGATCAGGCTGAAAACCGGCTCCACATTCAGCAGGCTCTGCTTGAGTATCTTTTTAAAGAGAATAAAAAATGAAAATTAAAGCACTAATTATTTTTACACTGACAATTTTCGTTGTCCCGGGGTATTTGTCCGCTTCAGCCTGGGAAGCCTGGGAGCTTGGAGGCGAACTGGGGCTGGCCGTCGGTGCCGGCGGAAAAGAGGGAAGAATACTTTCTCCGGGCATTGCAGCTACCGTTACAAAGACTGATGTAAACCCTTTAATGGAGTTCGGTATAGCTTATTATTACGGCAGTGAGTTTGCCGAAAATTACAAGGAATCCGATGTCGAGGACTACAAGCTTGGCCCGGATAGGATCCCGGAAGTCATAGATGATGCAGGTGAAGAAATCCGCCGCCGGCTCAGCGTTGTCCCGGTTACCCTTAATTTTATATATACCGTTTACGATAATTTTTACATAGGGGGAGGCATAGGGCTTTATAATGTGTGGTACAGGATTGAACCTACGGGCGACCATAGGGTAAACCCGGACGGAGA
>PWOI01000046.1 GCA_003557485.1 Elusimicrobiota bacterium
GGCCAGGCCCAGTGCGTGCGGGCAGGCTATTACCAGTACAGTAACCAGCCTTATAATTGAAAAATCAATCGATGCTCCAAGAAGCTGCCATACAGCCATGGTAATTATACCGGCTCCGGTTGCAACATATGCAAGCAGCCTGGCCGCGCGGTCGGCAAGATGCTGGGTATGGGATTTTGATTTCTGAGCTTCGGAGACAAGGCGCATAAT
The DNA here is from genome assembly GCA_003557485.1 of Elusimicrobiota bacterium. GTDB lineage: Bacteria > CG03 > SLGR01 > SLGR01 > PWQF01 > PWMP01. The sequence continues at coordinate 211 of PWOI01000046.1, forward strand.
GCCGGAAAGTTTCGTTTCATCTCCTGTTTTCATAACCTTGACGTAAAGAGAGCCGTCTCCGTTTATTGTTCCCGCTATAACTTCGTCGTTTAAACCTTTTTTTACAGGCAGAGACTCTCCTGTGATCATTGATTCGTTGACTTCGGTATCTCCCTTATCTACCCGGCCGTCGGCGGGAATCTTCTCCCCCGGCCTTACAAGAACCGTATCTCCGCTTTTAAGTTCACTGACCGGAACTTTTTCTTCCCCTTCTGCGGTTATGCGGGCGGCAATATCCGGGAGGAGTTTGGCGAGCTCCTGGAGCGCTCCGCTTGCCTGGGAGACGGATTTCATCTCTATCCAGTGTCCCAGAAGCATAATGGTTATCAAGGTAGCCAGCTCCCACCACAGCGCCAGCGCTTCTACCAGCCCCAGCCTGACAACCCATGAGAATAGAAAAGCAACAGTTATGGCCAGTGAGATAAGGGTCATCATCCCGGGCCGGCGCATCTTCAGCTCGTGCTTTGCGCTCTTCAAAAACACCATTCCCCCGTAAATAAAGATTACCGTACCAAGTACTGGAGGTATCCACTCCGAAAGAAAGAAGACCGGAGCCTCATATCCCAAAAGGTGCTGTATATGCCGGGAAAGATAAACTACAGGCAGGGTCAGTACAAGAGAAAGCCAGAACTTTTCCTTAAACATCTCCGGGCTGTGGCCGGCATGCTTTCCTTCACCGTGACCATCGGAGTGGCAGCTTCTGCATTCTTTTTCCGTATGATTCATTTTATCCATATTATTTTATCCAAAAGCATCTTCCTTTTTCACCCCTGAACTTGAACTCTATATTTCTAATTATCTTTAATTTTAAGAAAGCTAGTTTTTTCAATCATTGGTAAAAAATGAGACTTTTACTGATTCTCTTTCCACCCGCCGGGTTTTCCGTATACATGCACAATCTGCAAAACGGGAGAGCGTGACATGCCGCCGGGATTAAGCCCGGGGGCTCCTTCAGGCACTTCTGCGCCTAAACCGTCAAAATATTCTTCCCAGACCGGAAACACTTCCTGAGTATCAGGATCAGAAAATGTCATAGGCTCAAGCTGAAAAACCGGTTCTCCTCCGTTGGCTTCCATAAAACATACATAAACAAGTTCAGAACAATAGTAGGAATTACCGTCATTTATATCAAACAGGTGGTTATAAGGTTTGTTTTTTCGGGAAAAAGCCCCGGCAAGAGCCGGCTCAATTAAATGTTTCTGTTCCTCCCTGAGTCTTCCAACCAGTACTTTTGGATTCCCCTCTTCATCGCGACTGCGGTCCAGAAAAACATCCAAAGGTGTCTCACTTACCCCTTCCAGTAGGGCCTCAAGAATAACTATATCACCTGTGTCATTACGCGCTGCAATACCTACATGGGTAAGAACCGACCCGTTATACCCCTCAGTAACTTTTGCGATCGCTTCAAAAAAAGAATCTCCGTTAAGGTCCTGGAAAAGAAGATCGCCCGGCTGTAAATCAAAATAGATTTGTCTTCTCTTAGGCAGAGAAGAACATCCGGTTAAAGCTAACGGCATGATAATTGCAGCAATAAGAACTGCCCTGGAGCAGACAGGCATAAACAAGCGGATATTTGATTTTATTTTTTGAAGTTTAATAAGCTTATCTCTATGCATTGCATCATCAAATTAAAAAGCCCTGTGTTTTCAGTCTTTATATACTATTATATCCCCTTCAATCGTGTAGGTTCTCATACCAAAAAGACTATATGTAAGAAGAGAAGCTAAGCCGTCTACAATTGTTGTTTGTCCCTTGATAGTAACATTTACCGCAGCGTCACCATTGGCCGCATTAATTTCTTCCCTTATTACTTCCTGTACTTTTGGGTCTGATAATGTTACAAGGTGGGCAATAAGAAAATATCCTTTAAGATTACGGCTAAAATTTCTTACGAGAGCATAATCCCTTTCAACTTCAGCACCGGTCATCATTACCGGCTTATCCACTCCCATACTGCTAAGGCGGACTGTCATACAGCCGGAAGCAGAAACTAGAAGAAAACCAACAAGAATCCATCCTATACTTTTTTTCATAAAAAACCTCCTAGTATAATTTTTAAATAAAAAACCATATATGCAATCTATCATTTACTTTCATTTTTTACAACATTATGCGTTTTAACCGGCTACTCCAGCTCCTCGTCTCTTAAACTCTTAATAATCCCTATACCGTAATGTAATCTCCTCTTAGGATTATCTACAGACTGCCGGGAGAGTATTTCATAAGCCCTGTTTATCCGGGGCTCTCCGTATTCCAGAATAAGATTTATTATTTCTTCCAGTGCATCGGTATCGTTTTGTCTGAAAACTACTTCCGCAAAATGTATTGCTTTATCCAAGGTCTCCTTTCCGTATTCTTCCTCAAGCCGCATAATCCTCTCTCTGTGTTCTTCGGGGCAATAAAGACCCAGAAGCTCATACGTTGCCGGTGCCCTGCTATCATAACTTTCAATTACGGGCGAATATTCTATATCTATTATATTCAGCCTTCTAAGTTCATTCATTCCATTGCCTACCGTATAAACTGCAAGATTGAATTTATCGCTTAGCCTCTCCCGGGAAAGTGACCAGGACCTGCCCCCGGTTTTGTTAAACATATAGCAGTTTATAAGAAAGCAGAACTTTGAGCGGAAGGATAGTTTCCTGCTCCAGCCGTACTCGAAATATTCAGCCGGTATCAGAAAATAATTCTCCTGCGGGTAGGTGTATTCTTCTCTACTGTTATGCATATCCTTCAGGCGCACTTCCGCGTTTCTGCCGTGATGAAACTTAAGATCTACCAGTTTGTATCTACTCTTAATTTTTCTAAGCGACTTGGTTATCTGCCTCCTGTATGCTGCGGCTGTCATTTCTTCATCCATTCCCAGGTAAAAAGCGTACTTGTCAAAGTCAAAATCAATATGGCTCTCCTGTCCTGCGTGGTAAAGAAGCAGCAGGTACAGATCAAAGGCTCTTTCATCAGCCGATGTTATCATTCTCCCCCCGTGGTCCTTGCTAAGAAGAAAATCCCTGCTTACAGCCAGCGCTGTTTCCGTATCAAAGGACCTGGGCATTTCCGGCCGGTATAATTTTATTTCCGCCAGGTTATCAAGAATACTTCCGGCAAGCTCCGGGGATCGTATTAATACGGCACTTTCGTTGCTTCGGGTCAGTGCCGTATCGGACCAGTTGGCGCTTCCCACAATGACAATCTCTTGATCTATTACAAGGGTTTTATTGTGAGTATATATGTATCTGTCATCGTAAAAGA
>PWOI01000088.1 GCA_003557485.1 Elusimicrobiota bacterium
ATAGGCCCTTTCATTGCTTACCCTTTTCTACAAGCTCATCAATGGAAATATCCAAAGCCTCAGCAATCTTCATAATTGTCTGGATAGTCGGTTCTTTCGTTAATCCCTGTTCTATCCTTGTAATAACATTATATGCAACCTCAGCTTTTTCAGCCAATTTTTGTTGAGACCATCCCTTTTCTGTTCTTAGTTTTTTGACTACGGAATCAAATTTAAGTTCCTTCATATGCTTTTCTTCTTTAATATAGGTTCTATACTATATCCCAGATATTAATTTAACCAATTTTTTTCAATATCTTTCACCAACTTGTCTTAATAAATCTCTACGTGAATGTTCTTCTATTCTCCCCTCAGATATCCACCTTTCAATCAATTCAGGAGTTACTTTGGAATAATGGGTATACAAGTTATGAATTGTTTTAGTATAGTGTGAATCAGCACGAGCGCGGGCTTCATTAAGTATATTCAATTTTCTATTCATGTCATCTTCTTCCAGTGTAAATGGAAAATAGAAATGCACCACTCGCGGAAAATAAAAGTGCACCACTTGAAGGATTAATGGTTTAGTCCTCCTTTTGATTTATTCTATAAGATTCACCGCTTAAATTAAACACTTTGGAATGATGTAAAAGACGGTCAAGCATCGCCACCGTCATCACTTCATCCCCCATCATTTCAGCCCAATCCTCGAATTTTTTGTTCGATGTGATTATGACTGAGGATTTTTCATACAGTTCACTGATCAGGTTAAAGAATAGATTTGCCTCCTTTCTTTCTATCGGCGTGTAGCCTATTTCATCTATTATCGTCAGATCCGCTCTCAATATTCTGTTTACTCTGAAGCCGGCGCTTCTCTGAATTTCCGCCATTTTGAGGAGCTTGATCAAATTGTTCACCCTCTCAAAACAGACAGTGTATCCTGCTTGTACAGCTTTAAAACCGATGGCAATGGAAAGATGCGTTTTTCCTATTCCTGGAGGACCAAAGAACAGTAAATTCTCGTGGTTATCCAGCCATGTGAAATCCATCAGGTTTGTTGTGTCAGATTTTGTTATTCCCTGCACCCTGGAAAAAATGAAATCCTCAAAATGCTTTTCTACCGGGAAATGAGCTCCCGCCAGATTCCTTCTGAGTCTTCTTTCTGTCCTGTAATCAATTTCTGTCTGCAAGATGCTGCTCAGGAAACTCAGGTATGATATTTTCTTCTCTTCGGCTTCTGATATTTCACTGTCGAGATTGTCGGCAATACCCTTCAGTTTCAGGCTTTCGAGCAGATGTACTATTTGCTGATACTTCTTCATGATTTGGACCTCGCTACCAGATTGTGGTAGACCTCTATGTCTCTGATTTCCACCTGAAACCCTGTGTTCTTAGCGAGCACATTCTGCAACTCAGAATTACTGTTCAGCTTGAACTCCGGAACTTCTAAATCGGCTTCCCTTTTGCAGTACAGGTAGGTGTCATGCAAGTTCGCCATACTGTACGTTTGGTTTTCCAGGCAGATACTGACAGCGTTTTTCAAGTATTCCATATTTACGCTGCCGGAGAATTTCTTCTTTGCATCACTGTACTGATCTCGGAAGTACCGAGGATATCTCTGATAGTTCTTATCTACGAACACTTTCCATAGGTCCAGAGAAAACATCCGATGCAGTTTTTCCTTTAATTCCTGGTACTGAAATTCGTTGCGGTGGCTGCGGGAACGGTGAACTGCTACTTTAGTTCCAGGAATCGGGCAGAGTTCATATTCCTGAACTTTTTCTCCAGTGCGGGAATCGTAGATGAACAGCATTTCATTTGTTTTGTAAATCTCGACTTCCCTATTGCGGTAGTCTTCCGGAACCGGGTACTTACAGGAATTTACTGAGATAGTCCCCAGTGTATCCACTTTGCGTTTTTCCCGGCCTGAGGAGACATTGCAGCGGTAAATTGAATTTCTCAACGGCCTGAGATGTATTTTCTCTTCTTTAAACATTTCCCTGGGTATCCTGCGGGTAGCAAGAGAAATCTTCCCATTGGCCCGCCGGCTTAGCCATTTCAATCCTCTTGTATTTGCTTCTTCTACATCTTCGAAATCCCTAAGCCGCAGAAAGTTTCTCTTGATGAACTTAATTAAATTCTCAATCTTGCCTTTCGTCTCTGGATCGCTCTTACGGCAAACAAATATTTTTAAGCCCATTTCCGCCCGGAAATGCTTAAAATCTTTTGTGTAGATGATGTCTCCTGAATTCTCCTTCAGAACCATAACGGAATCCTGATCAATAACCAGCTCTTCAGGCATGCCTTCCAGGTACTCAAAACAATCCAATAAATGGTTTATCAGATCCAGCGTAGTAAAATGCTCCGCCTGGAATGCGCAGTATTTGTAACGGCTTGCAGATAACACCGCCCCGAAAATGTACAGTTTCAACCCGCGCCGAGTGCGGTATTCGCCAAAATCTATCTGCATCTGCTGCCCGTAGGGGAGTTCTTCAACAGGATAGTATTTCCGGGGATTTGCGTTGAATGTCAGCTGACCTGTATCTGTCAGATAGGTTATGTAGTTCCGGAAACTTCTCTCCGTCCCGGGCATGTCGCCGAAGGTCTCTTCAAGATAGTCATAAACTGCTGACTTCTCAAGTTTTTGGTTGTCATTTTCCTGATACACAGCAAGAATGCCAGGCTTAAACTTTTCGAATATTTTGGCTCTATTATTTGCTGTTTCTAAGTAACGGAGATATTGATTCTCCGTCATATCGAAGTATTTAATTACTGTCCGCTTGTTTAGGCCGGTTGCCCGGATAATTTCTGATTTACTGAAACCACGTTTTTTGAAGTGCTGTATTCGCTGATACATAATTTTGTTAACCATATGCTAAGTACGCTCCTTATGATATTTGAATAATCCCATATCATTAGATTGTACTTTTTCTCTTCAAAGTGGTGCATTTTTATTTTCCGCGGCAGGTGCATTTCTATTTTCCGTTCACATCCAGTGCATTATTAAGCCAGCCAAGTGCCTGATAAGCACTTTGGTAAACTTCCCACGCTTGAAGAGTAGCTAATCTTTCAATACGTTCCTTTAAACGATTTTGATGATATCCATAAAATAACCCTGTAATGCCAACAAGTAGCCCGGCAATACCAATGGCTATATTAATCCAATCTGGTATCTTCATTTATTAACCTCCGTATTTTTTTTCTTAAGTAACATTAACTCTTGTTTTCTATTAAATATTTGGTATTATTTAATATATATTGTTAACCTATTGGTATCAGTTAAATAATACTTAATAAAAGGATGTTATTCAACTTGTTCACAAAAAAAATTTAAAAAAAGAAACAGAGCGAAAAGAGATAATGAAAAGGTGTTGAGAGAAGGAGTTTTCCTCGGCCTGCCCGCCCCCGCCCGGGCAGACGCGAGGAAAAAGGGAAGGTTCTTTAAGCGAGGTCGCAAGAGCCGGAATTGTGGCTCAGGCGGACGAGCGATTCCTTTTA
>PWOI01000119.1 GCA_003557485.1 Elusimicrobiota bacterium
GAAGGTAGACCATTATATTCATAACCGATGCGGGTGTTACTCCGGGGATCCGTGAAGCTTCCAGAACGGTTCCGGGACGGGCTTCTGCAAGTTTCTCCCTTACTTCTGTTGAGAGGCCACCTATCCGTGCATAATCCGTTCCGGACGGAATTTTCATTCCTTTAAGATCTTTCAATTTCATAATCTCTTTATTCTGGCGCCTTATATAACCCTCGTATTTTATATCGGCTTCCAGCTGAAGGAATATATCCTGCGGCATATCTTTAAGCTCGGGGAGCACATTAAGCAGTTCTTCAATTTTTGCTCCGTCCCGTATCAGAGTAACTGCCGAAACTTTTCCCGAATCACTATCTATCTTTCTTTCTTCCAGGATTTGCCGGGCTTTTTCAAGTGATTCTTTTACTGAAAGAAACATATCGTAAAGATCCTTTGATACGCAGCCGCATTTGAACCCCTTTTCCGTAAGCCTTAAATAGGCATTATCCTCCCTCAACATAAGCCGGTATTCAGCCCTGGCGGTAAACATCCTGTAAGGCTCCCCGGTTCCCTTTGTTATTAGGTCGTCTATCATAACGCCTATGTAAGCTTCGTGCCGGTCAAGCGTAAAAGGTTCTTTTCCAAGTACCGCGGAGGCAGCGTTAATTCCTGCTATAATCCCCTGCCCTGCGGCCTCCTCATATCCGGTTGTGCCGTTTACCTGTCCGGCAAAATAGAGCCCCTTCATTTTTTTTGTTTCAAGGGTTGCCCTTAGCTGCCTTGGATCCAGAAGATCATACTCAACCCCGTATCCGAACCTGCTGATTTTTGCGGACTCAAGCCCTTTTATTGTCCTGATAAAACTTTCCTGTATATCCTCGGGCAAACTTGTTGATATTCCGTTAGGGTAATAGATCTCTCCGTCAGAAGTCTCGGGTTCCAGAAAGACCTGGTGGCGCGCAGCATCCGGAAATTTAACAAGTTTATCTTCTATTGAAGGGCAGTACCTGACTCCGGTTCCTTCTATCATCCCGGTATAAAGAGGCGAGCGGTCAAAACCTCCGCGTATTATATTATGAGTCTTTTCATTTGTATGGGTAATGAAGCAGGGAAGAAGCGGATTGTCTGTTTTTTCTGTAAATATAGAAAAACCCCTAGGATAATCATCAGAAGGCTGCTCTTTAAGGAGAGAAAAGTCAATGCTTTTTCCTTCTATCCTGGCGCAGGTTCCGGTTTTAAATCTCATCATATCAAAGCCCAGTTCTTTAAGATTTTCAGCAAGTTTGCAGGAGGCCGGCTCTCCGTCTCTTCCCCCGTCACGCCCTTGCAGCCCTGTAAAAAGCCTGCCTCTGAGGAAAGTGCCCGGGGAGAGTATGACTGCCCGGCTTTTAATGGTTTCTCCGCCCTTAAGTAATACTCCGGCAATGCGGCCCCTGTCAATATATAATGACTCTGCTACGCCTTCCTTGAGCTCAAGGCCTTCATGCCCATCCACCTGCCTGGTTATAAAATCCCTGAAAAGATTCCTGTCTACCTGCGCTCTGCTTGACCTGACAGCAGGGCCCCGTGACATATTAAGAGTCTTGAAATGTATGCATGCATAGTCAGCGGCGCGGCCTATAATCCCGCCGAGAGCATCCACCTCCTTTACTATTTGAGCCTTTCCGAGGCCTCCGACGGCAGGATTACACGAAATCGCACCAAGGTTATTTTTATTCATAGTCAGAAGAATAACCGAACAACCCATACGGGCGGCAGCAGATGCCGCTTCAATACCGGCATGCCCGCCCCCCACTACTACAATGTCGCAGCTACTGTTATTCACTATACAACTTTCCCTGAAAGGTGTTTCTTCTCTCTAATTCTTTTATTATTCCCTCCCTTACAGCCGATCCCTCCTTAAGCCAGAGCGGAGCAATAAGCATATCATCCGCGCAGTCAGCGGAAAGACGCTGCAACACAGTACAGGGATGCAGATGCTCTATTACTTTTACCGCGGCATTTATATATTCATCCATTGTCAGAATCTTAATCTTTCCGGATACGTATTCTTGCTCCAGGGGAGTTGTCTTCATAACATGCAGGGGATGAAGCTTTACCCCTTCAAGTTTCAGGCGCGCCGTTTCAGAAGCTGAAGAAATAAAATCACCTTCATCCTCCCCTGGAAGCCCTATAATCAGATGCGCGCATATTTTTATATCAGGATACCTGCGGGTAAGTTCAACTGCTTTTAAAAACTCACCATAGCCGTGTCCCCTGTTAATTCTGCGGAGAGTATCATCGTTTGAACTCTGCATCCCGTACTCTATCCAGACTTCGTAATTCCCGCAGTAGCCGGCTATAAGATCGATTATTTCCCTGTCAACACAGTCGGGCCTGGTTCCTATGGCAATTCCGGAGACTTCCGGGAAAGCCCTGACCGAATCATACAGCTTACTGAGTTTCCCGGGGGGAGCCCAGGTATTTGTACCGGGCTGGAAATATACTATGAAGCTCGCGGGAGGATTCTTTACCCCGCGGAAACGGTCGATCCCCTGCCTTATCTGCTCTTTGACCGGTATATTTTTTTCCCCTCTGTAAAAACCCTCTTCGGCACAGTAAATACATCCCCCCCAGCTCCCGGTCTCTTTTCCCGGACACCCCAATCCGGCATCAACACTTATTTTCCTGACTCTACCGCCGTGTTTTTGACCCAGGTAAGCAGAAAAACTGTAGAATCGTTCGCCTGGCCGCCATTGACGGGATCCATAGCATTCCATTCTACAGGTTTACTCCCGAATACTGTTCAGAAGAGATGAATATACCTGCCGGATCAAAGAGATTTATTAAAAGCACCTCTTTGGGACTGTCTTGTTTTGAATAAGTAATTGCCAAAAAAATCCTTTCCTGAATCCACTAAAAACATTAAAATTTATTGCCTGAGAAAGCCTGGTTATTCCCGGGGAAATGATATAAAAGAATCTATATTAATTCAAATATCCAATTTATTGAATTTCCGAGATATGCAAAGAGTATAATTGGGAAATGTTCCGAATCCACCTTAACCCATAAGCGATATCAAATCTTAAGAACTTTGGCCATTGACACTTTTACACTACAATGTAGCATAAAAACTATTTTTGTAGTGTATTAATTGTTTTATTAATAAAGGCTTTTTTTAGTGGTAATAAAGTTTGGGCTGTCTGTAAGCTATCAAGCACATATTTTTTTGATTTATCAGGAAGTTTTAAAAATCTGTCTTTGAAACTGTTTAAATCAACTGCTTCAAGAGTATAGATTGCTTGTGTAATGTCTTTTTGTATTTTATCATCATTTTTTCTGCGCTGGGCAATTAAGAGTTTATGCAGAGAAAAATTTATTGGTGAAGGAATTACAATTTTAATATTATCTTCTAACACAGTTATTTTTTCTTCAAGCAATATATCCAAATAGCGAATGGGCATTGTTTTGATAGAGA
>PWOI01000150.1 GCA_003557485.1 Elusimicrobiota bacterium
GCATATCCCAACATCCCTGTAACCCGGCGTAAAAAAGTCAGTATACATTGAACCGTCAAACGCCCTGTTCCCGGCTCCACTCAGGTCACGGACAACCGTTGCCGGCCTTAATGGAAGCTTCACTATAGCAGCGCCGACGCTGTATATGGCATCCAGAAGATGTCTTAAGCCTGTTTTTTCCCTGAAATACCCCTGCATTTCAGGAGCCATTGCAGCAAGTGACGAAACTGTCTCTATCATCCTCTTATCCCCCATTAACTCTTCATTTATCTCCACTACTCTCTCTACAACTTCTTTTCTGTGTCCGGCAAGCTTTGCCCTGATTCTTCCTGCTGCATCCGGCGAGGCCATCGCTCCGGTAAACAGCACCTCATTAAAGAAAAGCGGAACAGCAATCGCGTCCAACTCTGTCATCCCCATATCCGACAGTTCATCCAGGTAACCCCGGGCTATATCCCTTGCCTTTCTTCTACCTTTTAGATTCCTGCGGTACACCGTCTCTGTTTTTATTATGTCCGGGACAAGACTGTTCCCCTCGGAAACACTTAAAACCAGCATAGCCAGCTTAGCCATTGCTCTTTTTTCAACTGTAAGCACACCGTTATCATATCCGCCCTTCCGGCCTGACCTGATCTGAGTTTCCCCGAAAAACAAGCTATGCTCCAGCATAGACTTCTTTGAGTCGTCCAGGGTTTTTACCAGAACTTCCAGATACCTGATTTCATTAACAGACAGCCCGTAATCCCGCAGCTTCAGAGAAAGGTCCTCACCCGTCTCTGCAGCCTCTTCAACAACTTCAAGAAACGGAATCTCCGGCGCAGGAAAAGACTTTTCTGTAAGCCGGGAAACAAAACCGGTAATTTCATCAATAAGTGTTAAATCCATTCCCATAGCTAAGGGAGGAATACTTATATCCTCTGCAGTTATGCGTTCACCTAATTCCCCCATCAATCTTTGAACCTCGGCATTTAAAATTCCAACATCAACTTTTACAAGCTGCCTGTATAGGTTTTTGTTACTATCAGAGACTTCTTCGGTTTCCGGTTCCGCTAAGACATCCTTAAGCCAATCTGCCGCATAAGAATTGACAACTTCCCTTAATTGATTGGGCGTTAACGGCAGCTCTTTCGAAAATCCAATAAAACCCTTTAAACTTGAGGAAAGCTTTTCTAAGGCCTCTTTTGCTGTTTCTTCTGAAACCCGGCTTCTTAATTCCTTCACCCGAACGGCTTCACTCTCCCTGATGAGGCGTTCTTCTTCCATACGATTCCTTTGAATCTCCGCTTCATAACGTTTCTCTATTTCTTCTCTTCTGCGCTCTAAATGCGCCGTCAGTTTATGCCCGACTTTCCTGGCTCTTTCTTCCGTTGTGATGCCTTTAAAGGCCTCTTCCTTCATCACTTCCATTAATTCTATATAAATATCCATTTTTTCCGCATACAACTTTTGGACGTAGGCCTGATATGAAAAAGTGAAAAAGTCTATCCATCCGAGTGTATCTTCATCTATATGCGAGGCAGATTTTTTTCGTATGTCATTTAACAACCGTATAATTTCATCCTTATCCTCCGGACTGTACTCTGATGCGGAAACCTTAATGAAATCTATTAAAGCATTTACATATTCAACCGCCGCATTATCTTCGTTTATACCGGAAAGGCGCTCAGCATAAGATTCAGCTAAAATTGCTGCGGGGTTTTTACCGGCGGCAACAATGCTCATAGAGCTTACATCCCTGCCGGAGTCATCGGTTTCCCAGACATACTCCGTTTCAACATAATCAAACCCTGCTTCCTTAAGGGCTCCCTGCCATAGAATGTGGCTCCAGGGCCTTTTTGCAGCAGTCCGGACCCCATCTGACGGCGCATAATCCCCGTCTGCAGTTCTGTAATATTGACGGTCATTGCTTACAAGGAACAGAATACTGCCGTCCCCGGGGAGCCATTTGAAACAGTTTTCAAGAATATTTTCAATCTGGTAATCGGAAAGGGACTCCCAGGGGAAAAGGACTGAAATCACTGTTTCAAACTCCCCCGCCTCAACCTTAAGGCTAGTTATATCCGCTTCTTCAAATGCCGCCCGTGAGCCTCTTTTTTCTGCAACGCGGAGGGCGTCCCTAACCATCCTGTAGGAGCTGTCAATACCGGTAACTGCACCAGCCCCGGCATTTTCGGCCCAAAAGGAGGATGGTCCTATACCAGGCCCCAGGTCCAGAACTTTTCTTCCCTTTACCAGAAACTCGTATGGGCTTAAAATGTTACCGTACCTATCCAGTGTTTCATCAAGCAGACCTTCCAACTGGGCCTTCAGCTGAACCTCTGTAAGCCCCGGCCGTCTTTTTCGTCCGAACATAAAACCCTTATCTTCATAACCGGTGCCTTTAAAGACAGACCCTGAAATAAGAAAAGCCAGAACCCCTTCACCTGCACCATCAGTAAGTGGAGTACCAATACCTGATATTGAAAAATACTCCAAAAGGCCCTGAATATATTGAACGGCCAGGGGTGCAGAGGCCCCAAGCCAATAAAATATAGTTAACCAGGCAATAGCTGCAGATACTGCTATGCCTGTCCATAAAAAATAATCGGATTCCTCACTCATCTCATCGTATCCTTCAGAGACCGTGATATCAAACGCCGGCTCCGCTGGCGCCAGGCCTGCATCTATAAGAGATTCTCTAATCCCCCGGGACAAATTAAAAGAGGCAGCCCAGTCCAGGTCCCCGGTTGCTTTTGATACGCTTAAATGGTTTTGACGGGTTATTTCTTCTCCTTCAACAACATATTCAGCATCAACACCCATATTAACAGATATTGCTTCTATAAGTTCTGCCATTGTTGCTGGCCGGCCCGACGCTATGTTGTAGGTACGCATATCACCTTCCGTCATACTGTCAAGTTCAGCAGCAGCTGAAAGAAAAGCCCCAACAGCATCATCAACATAGATATAGTCAAGTATGTTTCCTGACTTTACCACAGGACTTTCACCTCTTGACATGTAACCGGCGAAGACACCTATCACCCCTTTTATTCTCTTACTAAGTTGGTCGTAACCGTAAACGTTAGATAATCTCAGGTTAATTAAAGGAATTTCCGAAAAACCTGCAACCACCTCTGACAGATACTTGCTGGCTGCGTAATTGTCTCTTTCCGGATTTATTTCACCATCTTCCCGGACAAGCCTGGATGTAGCGCGATACAGCGCTGCGCTTGATGAATTTATTACTTTTGAATCAAACAAACCGGAAAGCATAAATATGTTAAGAGATCCGTAAACGTTGGTTATATATGTATCAAGAGGCCGGCTTTCAGCAACCGCAATATCTGACTGCGCGGCCAGGTGAAAAACATATGGAAATCCCCCATATAAATAGAAAAGATTACCGGTAAAGCTATGATCTTCTATATCACCAACTTCAAATATAA
>PWOI01000168.1 GCA_003557485.1 Elusimicrobiota bacterium
AACTGTTCTCCGTAAACATCCCCGATACTCATATAAAGATCGTACCCCGGACGGAGTTCCAGGGCCCGGCCGTAATACTCAAGGGCTTTATCAGCATCCCCCGCCTGACGGTATAAAGACCCGAGGCGGCTCAGGAGTTCCACGTTCCCGGGGCTGTGCTCTAGCGCGTTAAGCAGCGCTTCCGCAGCCTTCTCATGCTCCCAGAGCCCCTCGTACGCCCCCGCAAGGCTCAGGTATGTCCTTAACCGCCCCGGTGCGGTCTCATCCGCCTTCCTGTAATATTCAAGAGCCTTATCATACTCCAGCCGCTCTCCGTAAATATCCCCGAGGCTCATATAAAGATCGTAACCCGGACGGAGTTCCAGGGCCCGGCCGTAATACTCAAGGGCTTTATCAGCATCCCCCGCCTGACGGTATAAAGACCCGAGGCGGCTAAGAAGTTTCACGTTCCCGGGGCTGGCTTCAAGCGCGTTAAGCAGCGCCTCCGCAGCCTTCTCATGCTCCCAGAGCCCCTCGTACGCCCCCGCAAGGCTCAGGTATGTCATGGCTCTGCCCGGTGCGGTCTCATCCGCCTTCCTGTAATATTCAAGAGCCTTATCATACTCCAGCCGCTCTCCGTAAATATCCCCGAGGCTCATATAAAGATCGTACCCCGGACGGAGTTCCAGGGCCCGGCCGTAATACTCAAGGGCTTTATCAGCATCCCCCGCCTGACGGTATAAAGACCCGAGGCGGCTAAGAAGCTCCACGTTCCGGGGGCTGTGCTCTAGCGCGTTAAGCAGCGCCTCCGCAGCCCTCTCGTGTTCCGAGGGACTCTCACTCTTACCCGCAAGTTTACGGAAAGCGGGCTCTGCGTATATGCGGCTTATGCGGGCTGTCTGAATTAAATACTTTCGTGCATTCTTATAATCACCGGACTCCCAGTATGCGTAACCCAGATTAAGACTGGCCTCGGGGTTTCGCGGATTAAAATTCAGGGCTTTCCTGTACTTTTCTATAGCTTTATCAGGTTTTAAATATTCATGGAAATAACTGTTTCCCTTCCGGGTACACAAATCAGATTTGGCAAATGCGTACGGACTCTCGGGATCGGAAACCCCCTCTATATGTGCCTTAATATAGCTTTCATACTTTTCCTTGTTATTGTAAATATTTTCCTTCGGTTCAAGAGTCTCCATATCAATAACCCAGAAAGCATCCTCAAAACCAGTAAAAACCCCGATATCTTTCTCTGAAAATACCCATTGGTAAGTACCATTCATAAAAACAGACATAGTTTCGTTCCAGCATAGCGGGGGCAATACTCCTGCTATACTGTCACTTAAGTAAAGGGGCATATCTTCAGAAATCCGCCCATCCCTTATACCGTTTCTGATTTCAGTCAGCATCCGTTTCAGCGGCTCCAAATGGCGGGATGTTATTTTTAAGCTATCAAGAGTAGTGTGAATATTAAATGCCGTAACAAAGAAGAGCATCAGAATCACCAACTTTTTCGGCACTCCACGAAGTCTGAGGACTTTATCAAACACATAGAGCGCAAGAGGAACCAGGAAAATGTTAGAAAAATACTGATACCTGAACTGGGAAAATAAATAGGCGCTGGTATTAGTAAGAAGACGCAGTCTGAACAGAATAAACCAGTTTGAGAAAAGCAAAAACATAAAAAACAAAATAGTATTAAATTCATCCATATGCTTTTTTTTGTAAAGTTGCCTAAGCAGACCTGCCCATATACCCACACCCGCAAGAGCCGTAAGAAGAGCCGGCAGAACATAAATCGCGCGGCCTGGAGCCCACACGTACCCATTTCTTGTATTGTAAACAAACCTGACCAGGATGCCGTATAAATTTAAATTCACATCAATAGTTAATGGGAAAGAAAAATAAGGCATAATATTTATTAGGATTCCGTTATAAACAACATTAAAAAATACTCCCAGTATGCTGAATAGAGTTGGCCCGGGGAAGAATAATTTTTCAATAGAAATCATAGAACTTTCGTATATTGAATAATAACGCATCAGCGCAAAAATTAGACCGTAAAAAAAATACACCCCGCCCAAGATAACCGCAGAGTATTTTTTCAACCCGGAATCTCCTGTTTTTGAAGATTTTATCCCCTTTATTCTGTTTAAGATAATTACCGCAAAAGGCCACAGGATAAAGGATTCATAACATAACATCCCGGATAAAAAAGCAACTCCGGAAAAAATTAACCAGAACCTCCTATCTGTCATCAGAAATTTAATGTATAATATGAACCCTGCTAAAAATGCCGAAACCCCAAATAAAATATATATGTGAAATGACCAGGTAATTATATTATGATGGGAAAACAAAAAAGCAGATACCCCAACAAAAACAGCAGTGTATTTTTTAGAGCATCCAAGTAACACCGCCAGTTTATAAAGCAGAAGCAGGTTTATGAAGTATACTCCCTGGTTTACAAGATTAAAGAAAACAAACTCAGAAGCAAAGAGATTATGTTTCATATACAGTATGACATAATGCAGCGGCTGGAAACGTATCTGCGTAAAAGGATCGCGCTGAAATAAATTAAGCCACTTTTCAAATGCGGGAAGCTCTTTAATATTGTGAAAGAAATAAGCAGTAGCCCAGTAATCGCTTCCAACCGGCCAATCGAGAGTCGAAAAAAACAAAACTGCAAATACCGCAAAAATGACAGCAAATATTAAAATTTCCGGATATTTTTTAAATTTGAAAGCTATATATTTATGTAAGGGCACTACAATAAAAACCTCACGGCTCTTTTACAAGTTCCTCCAGCTTTTCCGCCATATGTTTTTCCCCTATTGATTTAAGTTTTTCAGCCTGTCTTAAAAGATTTTCCTTATCACCCAATTCGTGATAAACCTGCCCAAGATTCAAATAGGCATCGGCAACAAAAGGAGGATTGAGTTCAATGGTCCGTTTAAAATTTTCTATGGCCCTGCTGAAATTTCCAAGACCGGCATAAGAATATCCCAGGTTTATATATCCGTTAGCATACTCCGGGTCAATATTCACCGCTTCCTTAAAATACTTTTTTGCTTCCTTAAAACTGTCTTTTTCAAACAAGATGTTACCCAGCCTGATATACGTATCCAGGTCTTCAGGAACAATCTCCAGAACGCTTTTCAGAACCTCAACGGCTTTCTCAGGTTTGCCGTCCCTGTCGTATGTGTCTGCCAAGCTGCGGTAAGCCTCCGCTCGGCCGGGAGAGAGCTCCACAGCCCCTGAAAAGCACTCTAATGCTTTATCGTAATCCCCCCTATCCCTGTAAATATCCCCGATAATCATATAAAGATCGTACCCCGGACGGAGCTCAAGGGCCCTCTCGTAATACTCAAGGGCTTTATCTGTCTCCCCGGACTGACGGTATAAAGAACCAAGGCGGCCCAGGAGCTCCGCGTCACG
>PWOI01000191.1 GCA_003557485.1 Elusimicrobiota bacterium
AGCGGTCACGCTTGCCGGTTGCAAGACCGACTCTGCCAATGGCCATAATAACCTGGTCATGCCGTAGCCCAATATCAACAGAT
Source organism: Elusimicrobiota bacterium (assembly GCA_003557485.1). Taxonomy (GTDB): domain Bacteria; phylum CG03; class SLGR01; order SLGR01; family PWQF01; genus PWMP01. The sequence continues at coordinate 84 of PWOI01000191.1, forward strand.
GCAATGGTGGTCGCACCTTCGTGGAACAATGCCTCCCCAACGCTCTTTTCAAACAGCGGTATGCTGAACAGTCCGGTGTTGGCACCCTTCAACGGGAAGATCCCACGCGCAAATGTGTAGTATTCCGCTGTCTGGCCGTTCGCACACATGGAGTTGAAATACTCGTATGTCTGAAGTCCCTGGCATACCTGCTTTTTGTGGATTACGTTCTCACTGCGGGCACCGTCAAGCCGCAATACCGCCCAGCCCTCCTTCGATTCCCACTGATGGTCCTTCTCAATGTCGAAGTCTGTCCACCCTCCCTTTGGTTCAGTAACCCTGCCAAACGCGCTGTTGAGCGAGTAGTCGGTTGGATTACCAGAGAGGATCACTTTAAGCGGGTGTGGGCCATTCTTCTGGCTCAGTGGGGATGATAAATCGCTGATCATACCAGCAGACGTATCCTGAAACTCATCGACGAAAATGCGTGTTCGGGTAAAGTTCTCAAACTTCGGATGTGGCTTATCGCGACGGAAATACTTGATGCCCTTCAACCGACCAGTCCCCTGCTGGTCTGGTGGGACACGGATTCCCTGAAATCCGATATTGATGTTATCCTTGCTGTGGCCCAGCTTGAGGTTCCCTGCCTCTCCGGTGACATCCATCACAGATGAATTGTGCAAGTCGGCCAGCGGAGAGAACAGAAGACCTTTGAGCTTGTCTTCAGAGATCGTCACAAACTTGATGCCGGTGTAATCAGGGTCACGCTGATAGTCCAGATACAGCCAGCCAAGACACCCGTAGGTTTTGCACACAGAACTCGCACCCATCAGGGCCATCTTGTTGTTCAGTGGTATGAATTGGAAGATATTCTGAACCAACTCAGGCCGGGCGTCAAACTTGTCATAGCCCCAGTTCATGGTTGCAGCCTCTAAGTAGGCGTCCGCTTCCAGCAAGCTCCTCCACGCAACATTGAGGAATCTCTTGGACTGGTCATATCCGGATACCTTACCGTCCATCCCAACCATTTCCCGGTAATAGTTCGCAGCAGCAGACACCGAAGCCGGGGTATCATCCCGCATCATTTGGTTGATATGGTTGTAATGGTCAAGATGCGCTGACGCCTCGTTCACATAGTCAGTCTGGATCGCCATTATCACCCTCCACTGTCTCAGCCTCAATCGGCTCCTGCTTGGCTCGCGCCGCCTCAAGCTTCTGTCCCATCTCCATGGAATGTCGCGCAATCTCGGAGAACAGCTTGGCATCATCTGTCTTGCCACCACCTGATGGACCGTCGGCGCTATTCGGGCTGTATGCGTTGGTCGCCAGTTCGTGGGCAATCCGCCACGCCTCACCCAGTTCGCGCAACTCGCGAGGCTTTGCATTCTCAAGGTTGTCGCGGTTCGCTTCCATGTATTCATCCAGAATCCCACGAAACTTCGCAGCCTCGTATTGGGCCAGCTTGCGGTTGTCGTCCATGCTTATGGGCAAGCGAACAGGCTTACCGCCCCGTTCTCTGATCGTTAGGACATTCGCGTGTTCCGAAAGCTTGATCTTGGTCTTCTTATTTGCGGCCAACTTGAACCTCCTCCAACAGTCTGCATTTTGAAAACTTCTTACGCTGCTTACCTCTCTTGCCGAACATCGCTTCGCGTGGTGCCCAAGTGCGCTCAAAGAACTTGTGTGGAACCACCTTGTTCACATAGATCCCGTGGCGCTGATAGAGCCACTTCTGGTTCATGGAGAACTCCTGCTTGGAACCCCGGTTCATCCAGTCGCCCTTTGTATCAATCTCGTATGCTACTCCGTTGTCTGTAAGCCTCGGTATCCGCAAGCCGTGGTCCAGATCATCAAAGTATGGGTCCACAAAGATAAGGAAGTCTGCCTGGTATCGGTGCGGATGCATCAAGTGACGCTCAACCATCTTGAACTTCTTGGTCTTGGCGCGACACTCAAACGTCGCCTTCTTAGATAATACATGGGATGGAGGCTGATACAAGAATCCACTTAGCCAGCCATCGGCAACAGCCTCTTCGCACCAAGCAAGAAAAAACCGTTCTTCGTCTGAAGCGACATCAGGCCGGGCGTCAAGTGACTTGATACGAGATAGGGTGTCAGACATCTATCCAGCCCTAGAATGGGATTTGTTGTTCATGTTCCTCTACTATCGCACGTTCAGGCGGTTTTTGTAAAGAGCTTTCAGCCGCATAATTATCTGGAACACGGTCATAGAATCTAGTGCATGAACCATTGAACATGATCTTGCAATTGCCCTCCTTCCAGTCGCGATTCTTAGCAACCACTACATCCAACTCCTTGCCCTTTCCGGGTACAAATTGCAATTCTTCACCGGATGAATTAACCCTAGACAGAAACATAATTATATGGCTGTCGGCTTCTATGGCCCCGGATTCCCTGAGATCAGATTTCCTCGGCCACCGCTTCTCTTTCTCGCTCTCACGGTTGAGTTGGCATAGGATCAGGATAGGAATACCAAGCTCTTTCGCAAGGTTCAGGATGCCCGAACTGATTTCGGCTACTTCCCGTTCACGGTTACCGCGATGGCCGTATGAACGTATTATTTGCAGGTAGTCCACGACAATCATGTCCAGCTTATGCCGTTTGTGGATGGCGCGTGAATAGCTCTTGATACGCAGGATATCCACCGTTGGGTCGTCCAAAATAAAGAAGTTCATCTTGTCCATTGCTTCCCGCGCCTGGCATAGCCGCCCTAAGTGAACCTGTGTTAATAAACCGTCAGCAAGTAACTCGTGGCGCACCTCGGCCTTTGCAAACATCATCCGTTGGATGATCTGAGGCTGGGTCATCTCAAGTGAGAACATCAGAACCTTCCCTCCGCCGGAACAAACGTTGTCTGCGATATTAAGTGCGAGCGAAGTCTTCCCGAGACCGGGCCGCGCCGCCAGCACAATCATGTTAGATTTGCGGAGCTTGCCAATGGTATAGTCCAGATCCGGGTAGCCTGTCGATATCCCGTATTCGCATTCACCGGCATTGATCTTACAGACATTCTCGAATACTGGAGCGGTGTGGTCGCGCAATATCTGAACCTGTGCGCTCACAGAGCTTTCGCTTAGTGACATGACCTTTGACTCAACCTCTGATATCCTTTCGCGGATTGGGATACTCGTGTCCTGAGCATCATGGGCCATAAGGGTGCAGGTGGACACCAGCCTCCTCTCAAGTTCCAGTTCCTTCAGCTTCTCCATGTGGGTGGCGAATGCATTATACACCCCGTCCTTGTCACCACCCATGATCTTCGCAAGCTCCGCAGGCCCACCACATAGGTTAATCAGGGGTTCCCCGTCTGTGTTCTTTGTGTCGCACAA
>PWOI01000129.1 GCA_003557485.1 Elusimicrobiota bacterium
CCCCCCCCCTCTTTAAGACAGCCGCCGAGGCGGCGGCTAAAAACATCAGTCTCCTCAGAGGCGGTTCGGAGGCCTCTTATTTCTTTTGAATTCGCTAATTTATTCGCCTATGAATAATATGAATGAATCTTAAGATATTTTTTCTTTTATACGCATTAATATATCTGTGACAAATTCGAGATACTCGCTCGCCTCTTTCTCAGTAACAATCGCTTCAGCAAAATACAGGTCCTTATTTCTTTTGCTGCGCATAGCGTTACCGCAAATTAAAACATTTTTGTCATTTAACAATTCTGACATTCTTTCAATGAGTTTTACGTGATGCCCCGGCGTGCTTCTTATGCGTTTATTCTCTTCGAATCCAATTAATGCGTAAGCACATTTTATTAAGGCGTTATAGGAAAAGTGAAATCTGACTTCCGGCTTTCTTGAGCCCCGTGCGATCGCTATGTCTTTTGAAGCGCCTTCCAGATATTTCTTTATTTGTTCATCGCTGAAATCGAATCCCTTAAAAAATTTCTGGTTCATATTAACCTTATATTGTTTTCAAGTACTCCTGCGAGAAATCTGTCCTTAGCGGCTTTCTTGGATTCATACTCGCCACCAGTCATTACTACTAAATTAATCTCCCGGTCTATTTTTTTTTGAACTTCGGCTATTACGCTGTTTATTGATTTAATGTTTTCAGTGCCCACAACTAACAGATCAATGTCGCTTGAGGCATCCATGGAATTCTCTGCATACGATCCAAAAATATGGGCCTTTTCTATACCTGGAAGTTTTTCGAGTTCCTTCCGCAGTTCTGTTTCTATTCCCGCTGTCTTTAGAATGATTTTTTTGTATTCATTATAGAGAGGATAATCTTTATTAAGTTTGTAATAGGTCAGGTTGCCCGCTTGGCTTTTCCTAAACAACCCTTCCTGCTGAAGCTCTTTTAATTTCTTATGTAAATTTCTTTTATCAAGATCAAGTTTTTCAGCCAACTCATTAAGATAAAGCTTACTATCTTCATGAAGAAAATAATAACTCAAAAGTTCTTTGGTAATTTTTGATCTTAATGATATCATATGACCTCGTGTATGATTTTACACCTATAAGTGTATATATCTACACCTTTATGTCAAGTCTTAGATTTTCTTGTGAGGCAATACGGTCTTACTTATATTGACAAGTGAAGCTGTCGTGCCCGGTCAACCTTGTGGATTTAAAAAGGTAATTTATTGAAAAGTGAAACAGTTCTGACTATTTTGCTTCAGAATCTTGAATAAAAAACTCTAAAACTCGATATGAAAAACGGAGCTGCCGCTCCGCTTCCGGACCCCGACAGCGATCGCCAATCGCGATTCCCGCTCATTGAGAGGCCAAAAACCTTTTATATCGATGTAAGGAGCTTATGGAGCTCTTCCGAATTTCCTTTTACACCGCTGACAATCTTATCCTGCCATTTCTCCGGAACATCTTTGAATATCCTGATCATCTTTTCTTTCTGTTTAGCTATGGTCAATAAATATTCGCCGAGCTCCTTTGCTGCTATTATATCCCTTTCTGCTTTTGCCTTATTCTTTCTTCTCTGGCTTATTATGAACTTGTGCATGACGAAGGCCGATGGCTCGGGCACAGTTACTTCAATATCTCCGTCTTTGATTTTCACTATATATTGTTGAAGAAAATTCAAAAATCTTAATCCCTGGGCGTTGACATGCAGTTCTTTTATTTCATACGGCCCGCTCTTGCCTCTTCCGAGCATAGGGGTTAAGAATTCTACAGTAAGTGCGGGATTCACATACTTTACATACCCGGTATTGTAATCAAATTTGAGATCAAAACTTTGATTCTCAAGTATTGCGTTTACATCAACGTCTTTGTCGATTTTCGGAGGATTGGGAATCATCAGATACAGATCAAGAGTTCTCGCAGGACTGATATGCCGCGTCTCATCAAAGTATATTCTGTAGTAGTACAAGCACCAGCTTCCAACAATAATGATATCCTTTAAAATATCGTTATCATGCAGAGCCCTGATTACTTTCTTGAACAGATTTATTGCTTCATCCATTATTTCAGAGCTTTTTCTATTTCCTTTATATCTTTTCTTACCTGTTTAAGCTTCAGCTCAAATTCTTTTCTTTTTTTAATCTGGTCCTTGACCTGCGCTGCCCTATCGGATGAGGATTTCCCTATATATTCATATTTTACACTATCGCCGCTCCTGTAGGCTATGTAAGAATACAATTTCCCGTTTCTGTCTTTTTCCTGGACTGACCCCCTGGAAAGATCTTTTATCTTATTCTTATACAGCTCCTGAAGCTCATACAGTCTCTCTAATTCTTCCTTCAGTATTTCATGTATTACAGCCATGGCTCCTCCTATGACTAACAAATTTAAATATATTATATATTGTTAGGCAAATATTTTCAAGTTGACCAACATGCTTAATTTTTTATTATATTGTTAGGCAAGCTCTATTGATATTTTTTGAGCCCAGCATATTTTATAGAACTCCAATTTGTCGGTATAAGGATCCCGCCTTGCCCTATACTGAAGAATGCAAAAATCAGTAACCAGTCATTTAATTTTGATACCTTTATCGCACGAGTCAAGAGAATTTCGCAACAAATTTTGCTTCCCTCCGATCTCTATGTGCTGACATTATTATAGATAGCTACTTTTATGGACTTGAATGAAAATGGGTGATTTATTGAAAAGTGAAACAGTTCTGACTATTTTGTTTCAGAAAGCTCTCAAAAAACTCTCTGAAGGCGATATAAAAATAAAAAACCGCCGCTCCGCTCGGGCCTTCGGCCCTCACTCCGCGGATTACCCCACCTCCCCCCTCAAGAATGAAAGATCAAAGACTCAGCCCTCGGCCCCACTGCGGCCTCGGACTTCGCAAGGCAAAGCTCCGCCTGCCTCCGCCACTGCACTCCGGTACCCGCAGGGCACAGGCAGACTCCGCTTCCAAACCCCGACAGCGATCGCCATTGCAATCCCCGCTCCAAAGAGCGGTTCCGGGCTCAACCGCCCGGGCTGTCGTCCGGACCCGAAGAAACTCGTAAAGTCCTGCCACGTCTGCCCGAAAGGCAGGCGGCAGGACTCTCCTCGCCTTAAGTCCCGGGCTTTAAATCCTCCCCCCTCTTTTTCAGAGCGGCCGGCACGCCGGCCTTGCCGTATCAAGCTTCAGTCCGCGGTTGTGTATGTGAGGTCACACAATTTTTTTCTTTAAAGCAGTATCCTATATCAATTGCGACAAAAAGGTTTTTGCGGAAACCGCGGCCGGGTGACTGATCAAGAAGCAATCCTTCTTTTCAAACTCTTTATTGAAAACGACCTGGAAAGCATGTTCGGCATTTGTCCTTTCCTGAAAATAGCTAAGGTTCTTGTTCAGTTTTGTCTCTTTTGTCTTAACTTC
>PWOI01000034.1 GCA_003557485.1 Elusimicrobiota bacterium
AGCTTTCCTTGGCTGTAAATATCCTTTTCATGGCATCTACTCTCCTCAATAAACCAGCTCTTCAAGTAATATGATATCATATTATTGCTGGTCCCTGAAACGGTAAATGCCCTAAAAAAAATACGGATATTAAACTTAACTGTGGATAGAACCTGGGAACGCTGTTTCCGGGGAGGACGAACCTTAACAACATCAATCCCTGGGATTAAGAGAGGCTTTAAAGCCGGGGCCAGCAAGGTAACCTTAAGCCCCCTGTCACGGAACTCGCACGCTGCTTTCAGTGTCCTTAAAGCCCCTCCCCCGTGAATGGGGGAAAGAGAATCATTACAAGCTACAATAACGCTTTTATACACGACCTTCTTATCCCGGCTTAACGTTCACGTTAAAGCGGACCCGGAAATATACCGCCCGGAGAAGAAGTGTCGGTATAAGAAAATCTCAGAAACACCTGACTCCGGGGAGTTTATTTTGCGGAATGCAGAATAAGCGCCCGATTAACCGATTTACAGGAAACCCCTTCATTTCATTCCCTTAAGACCTGCGTATATCCTGCGGACAATATCCTCCACCCCGGACTCCGTTTTCCAGCCCGGATAATCTTTCTCAAATTTCCCCGTATCGCTTATCCACCAGATATGGTCGCCTTTTCTGCTTCTATCGCTGTAGGTGAAATCGACTTTCCTTCCGGTTACCTTTTCACATATTCTTATGGCCTCCATTACGGAACAGCTTGTCTTACGGCCGCCCCCGGCGTTATAGACAGCGCCGGAACGGGGTTTCTGAAAAAAATGCCAGAACATTGAAACAAGGTCTTCAGCAAGCAGGTTATCGCGGACCTGCTTACCCTTATACCCTATCACGGTGTACCGCCTCCCGGAAAGAGCGCATTTCACAAGGTATGAAAGGAACCCGTGAAGCTCGGCGGCGGCATGACGAGGACCCGTGATACATCCGCACCTGAAACAGGCTGTTTTCATACCGTAGTACCGGCCGTACTCCTGGACAAGAATATCGGCCGAAACCTTTGAAGCCCCGAACAGACTATGCAGGCTCTGATCTATGGACATTGATTCATCCACCCCTTTCTCAAAGAACCTGTGAGAGCTTTCAATTTCCCATCGGCTCTCCGTTTCCCTAAGGGGCAGGCTGTTTGGCGTATCGCCGTACACCTTGTTTGTGGAGGTATATATGAATACAGTCCCGGGGACAAACTTTCTGGCTGTCTCCAGGAGGTTGAGAGTTGAAGAAGCGTTAACCGCAAAATCGGTCAGGGGGTCGGCTGCCGCCCAATCGTGCGAAGGCTGGGCCGCCGCATGGATAATAATAGCAATCTCCCCGGCGTATTCTTCAAGCAGATCATTCAGCTTCCCGGTATCCCTAAGATCAAACCCGAAGTGACGGTACCCTTCGAGTTCATCTTCAAGGAGTTTTATATTTCCCGCAACAGAGGCTTCCCTTCCGAAATAGGCCCGGCGCATATCGTTATCCACCCCCAGCACACGGAAACCCTTTCCGAAAAAAAACCTGGCGCTCTCGGAACCTATAAGCCCACCCGCCCCGGTGATAAGAGCCAGGTTGCGGTTTTTCTTTTTCATAACACGGATACTTTCACCAGAACAACTCTTTCAGCAATATAAGCCGGGGTTGAAATGTGCATTCTAATACTGCTACCCTTACGGGATTTTACATTTTTCCTTCTCTTCTGCAAGACCTTTAAGCCGGGAGATAAAACCGCCGGATTCCCCGAGATTAGAACAGCGCTTACACAAAAATACAGTAATGTACGGTGAAAAGTATCCTAAAACCCGGTTATTTGCGACAGGCTTCCAGATATCTGTTCAGCCTTTCCACCTGCAGACCGAAAGCCTCGAGCCGGGCCTCAGTCACCTGGGGGAAGGCGTTCCCGTCGGTCTCTATGGCAAGATAGGGAAGTGTTGGGAAGCGTTCCAGAATCTTCCTGGCAACCGGGTCGGCCTCCGCCTCTTTCCGGTCCGACATTTTTTTAGATATTACAGATTCCGAAAGACGCCCCGGCATACAGCCGAAAGGTCCGACGGATATGACTCCGGCAACATCGTCTATTATCTCAGCGCAGGCAGCCCCCACGGTAAGAACAGCCTCTCCGGTAAGATGAGGCGAAACCAGGTCCCTGGCGGCATCCACAAAACGGGCCACGTCAACCGTCTCGGAACCGCAGAGCCCGGACCCGGAAAGGATCCGCTTTACAGAAGTTTCTATGAACTTTCTGTATAAGCCTTCCAACCTGTTATAAAATTTTTCCGCGGATGAAGCCCTACGGAAATCCAGGTTATTCTGCATGCAGTAATCTGTGTAGTAAAGCCATTCGTAGGCCGGTGATATACGGGTAATTATTCCCCTGTCAGCGAGCTTCTCAATAAGGTTCTTCCTTGAAAAAGAGTCGTTTCTCACGTATATCTCCCCGGCCAGAAGCACTTTCGGAGCAGAATTGTAATCACCCTTAAGCGGGATCCGGGAAAATCTTTCAGCGGAATCGGAGAGGGTTTCCTTCAGGGAGCTCCAGGAATCGCCGGCAAGACTTTCGAATATTCGCTCCTCCTCCTGCCGGAAAATCTCCAGAGCCTCATCCTTGTCAGAGGCAAGGGCAAGAAGGGAGTTTCTTATGCAGTCCAGTGAATCCGATATAACAAACCCCTGCCAGGCCTTCCGGGCGAACTTCCGGTCAAGCCCCGCGTAACTGTTGGTGGAGGTTGGGGAAAGTATGGCCACATCCTTTAACTTAAGGTCCTCAATAACGTTTTTCATCAGGACATTATACTGCCCGAAACGGCAGGGACCGTCAGATTCCGGCATAAAGTATACCGTAAGTTCGTTGCTGCGCCGCCCGTTATCAAGATAGTTCAGAAGTGTCCCCAGAGTTAACTGAAGGGGAAGACATTCCTTGCAGGTGGAAAAGGTTTTTGCTCTTCTAAGTTCTTTCTCGCTGGGTTCGGGGGCAGCAACGGCATCCACCCCGCAGTGCCTGAGAGAACTGACAAACCCTTTTGTCGCAAGGCGCCCCATTGACGGGACAATCACGCGCACCCGTTCGTCAACCAGGGTTGTTTCATTTCCGGAAGAATCCTTAAGAAGCGTTTTACCGTTAACCCCGGTAACCTCGGCAGGCAAAAATGACGAACCCTCCTCGCTGACTGATTCTTCTCCAGCGCTTTCGTACGCGTTTATTATATCCATAAACGCATCAATCCTGGTATCCAGTCCCGCATCCGCGCTGTGGCTGTCAAGTTCAAGTATAAGAGAAGGTTTTCCTTTCATCTTCCGCCTGAAAAAACCGGTAAGAAATGAATCCGGCCCGCAGCTGAAGTTGGTTATATACACCCCGAAAAGCTGCGGATGGTTTCCAACCAGTTCCGCTGCCTGCAAG
>PWOI01000167.1 GCA_003557485.1 Elusimicrobiota bacterium
CCGGAAGTCAGGAGGGATGTCCATGAGCGTGAGCGCCTGCTCTACGTTGGCCGTGTAATTCCTGTGGGTAAGAATGATGCCCTTCGGGTCGGCCGTTGTTCCTGAAGTGTAGGAAATATTGGCAGCGTCATCGGGCCGCACTGCATTCTTGCGACGCAGGAAATCCTCTCGTCGTTTTTCCAGAAGCTTTCGACCCATTTTCACCACCTGCTTTTTGCTGATCTCGTCCTCTTTGTATTGATCTTTGGAGTCCAGCAGGATGATCTGCTTCAGTTCAGGCAGATTTTCACGGATGTCGGCAATTTTATGCAGCTGACCCAGAGAAATGATCAGAACGGAGGCATCGGAATGGAACAGGCGGAATTGCAGTTCAACCGGAGAAAGCTTCACCGACAGCGGAACGTCGATCGCCCCGTTGAAGAGAATTGCCATTTCACTGATCACCCAGTCGTTGCGTCCCTCGGAAAGCAGGGCCACACGTTCACCCGGCTCCACGCCAAGTGACATGAGTCCGGCTCCGAATTCGTACACCTGCTCCAAAGTCTGTCGGTAGGTTGTCGGCTGGTAAGATGCGGGAATGGCTTCCGATCCGGATTTCGATCCATTTTCCTCTCTTTTCTCCCGTTTGCGCGGTTTTTCCCACATGTAGCGGTTTTTAGAGTACTTATTGCAATAGTGCTCGATAAACTGGACGAGGGTTTTCATAAGAAAGGTCAGTTGCTGGATTTATAGATTCTATAATTACAAATCATTAATATTTATTAATGTTCTTTTAAGTATTACACCTCATGGATATATTTAATACGATGTTAGTATAAATAAAAATGAATTATGAGTTTAATTGGATTAATTCAATTTCTTGGGGAGTAAATATGAATTATAGTTAAAGTCGTAAAATAGAGGGTATGCGAGTAGTTGAAGAACAAATAATTAACTTTTTTCAAAAATTGTCATTCAAATAGAGGGACATGCATAAACAAGAATGCATATAAAACTGTATCGCCATGAAAATATTTAAGAAAACATTTGTTGATATCCTGAATTTGAAATATTTGATTAAGCACGGATCAGATACACCGGTGTACAAAGAAATGCTGACAGTTAATCCTGATGATATTGTTTTAAAGATGAAACAGAAAACAAGTATTAACAAGATTAGTAAAATTAGAAGGATAAGCGGTTGTGTAGTTGACACTGATTGGGACCTGCACGCTGAAAGTAAATCAAACGACTTCAAGGAAAAGGCAATCGCAGAACGTTATGTCAAAGGAAAATCATGGCATTCCACTGGTATATTTGAGTATCAACTCGGCAGACTTGAAAATGTTACAGATGATGTCATTGTAAAGTTCGAAGAGAGATATAAAAAACTGGATGAGGTTTATTCAGATATAAAAAAAGCCGGAAAACTCTCATCAAAGGAGGAACATCTGATATCTGTTTGTATCGGTCGTTATGGCCAGCTGATCCATTTTGGACAAGGAGCTCACAGATTGGCTATTGCAAAAATCTTGAGGTTGCCGAAAATCCCGGTCATAATTGGAGTTGTACATCCCCAAGGCATTCCATATCTGAAGAAGTATCGTACAAAGTGAACGATGCTCAGAAATTGGCACCGGCTGCTGGTGAACACAACATCGTTCCGGTCTTTAGGTCATTAAACGCTATTCATGTAGAATTCTCATGAACTTCATCCAGTGGCTGGCACCTGGTCTTGAATGGAATGAATTATCAATTTTTGACGAAAAAAATTGTAAGGAATTTCACTGGTCATGCTCTATTAGATAACATGTCAAATATGGGATACACATGTTTCTTGATGAACTCTCGTGTGGCGGCTTGTGAAAGGGCTGTCATTCCTCAATGTACAAGGCATCAGTTGCAGCAGAACAGCGTAGATGAGCCCGGAATTTGCATAATGATGTTTCCATCCGGTGCTGTTTGAAACAAATAACTATAGCATTCGTACCGTGTGGGTAGCTGACAAACTTATCTTTTTACTGTTCTTAACGAAAGATGAATGCCAGCTCATAAAAAACACAAATGAAAAACACTATGCTAAAGTTTCTGGGAATTTTAACCGCAAGTCTGATGCTGGCAGCCTGCAGCGGAAACGGGGCTGAAAGTCAAAGTCTCAAAATGTCCGGCAATAAAAACCGGGTATTCGACTACGCACAGAATGTCGAATATCTTCCGAATATGCTGATCCAGCCACGGGATTTGATCTATTCAACCCGGTCAGGACATGCTGAATTCTATTGTGAGGCGTACGGAACGGTGGGCATTTTCATGGGTGAGTCCGGCAACCTTAATGGAATGATCGACTTCAGGGAGAATGCCGTCGAACTATCCCTGGACCTGAATCCGCTCAAGACAGGCATCGCCCAGCGCGATCCGCTTGTATACGAAACACTTGATGTTGAACGCCATCCCGTTGCCGCTTTTTCAGGCACGTTTGAGCCTTCTTTTGATCATGATTCCACCGAAAAGCAGGCCATTACAGCGACCGGCCTCTTTACCATTCATGGTGTCACCCGTGAACTGAATGTGGAAGGTTATCTTCAGAATCAGGACAGCGGGGTTGTGCTGCAGGCAGAGTGGATAATGGATATAACAGACTATGGCATATCGACACCCCGTATATACTCGGTGAAAATCAGCGATGAGCAGGAGATACGGATTGAAGCCAGGCTTCAGCCACAATTACTGGCCACGCTGTCAGGCACGATCTGAGGCATATAATAAGCATCCCAGGAATTTGCAGTCTGTTTTGCCCAGATGTAAAAAGTAATTTGTGACTCCAAATGTAATGAGATGCCGGGTCTCTACTTGACCAGCATCATGCTGCGAATGATTCGCTGATCCCCGGCGCGTAATTCGTAGATGTAGGCGCCCCCGGCCAAGTCCGAGGCATCAAAAGTATACACATGCGATCCCGCCTCCCTGCGACCGCTTACCAAGGTCTGCACCCGTTGTCCCAGAATGGTGTAGATGGTAAGGGTCACATGGGTCGCCTCGGGCAGCGCATACCGGATGGTTGTGGAGGGGTTGAACGGATTGGGGTAATTCTGCTCCAGAGTGAGCTGATGCGGAATGTCGTTGTGTTGCCGTTCGCGCTCTGTATCGCGCCCGATGCCGGTCACCTCGACCGAGCTCTCCAGGATTTCCAGACTGAAATTGTTGAATGTGACCCGGTTGCCGTCGTCGGCGATCAGGTTATCCCCGTCGAATCGGATCCGGATCCGGAAGTCGGGATTGTCCAGGGTTTCGGGAATCTCACGGAAATCAAGGCTGATGATTCGGTATTGGCTTGTCAGCGAGAATGCGGAAGAAGGGAGTCCGTGCGTAATCCACTGCGGCGGGTCGTCCCCTCTGCCGGTCGCCAC
>PWOI01000139.1 GCA_003557485.1 Elusimicrobiota bacterium
CAGGATCATCCTCGCCATATACCTTGTTGAGGCCTTCGTCGGCAACAACGAACAGGGTTGCGGGGGTGATCTCAAAGTCGGCAGATGTGAATATGATCTCATAGTTGTCACCAGCTGAGAGCGTACCCAGGGTGATGGCGTAAGTGCCAACATCTTCGCCAGGCTCGCGGCTCAATTCGCCGGTGATCAGGCTATCGTCTTCACCAGGTATGAAGCCTGATACTGTGTAAGTAAACACAGGATCGGTCTCGCCATAAACCTTGCTGAGGCCTTCGTCAGCTATCACGGTAAGTGCAGCCGGGAGAATGTCAGCAGTGGCAACGGGCGCGCCTTCAATGGTGAACGTATAATTATCAACGTCAGCACCTTCAATATCGGCGCTTACAATGGTAACAAGTATATCTGTGCCTGCATTGGCATCGGCAAACTCAACAACCACATTGGCGAGGGTAACGTCTTCGTCACACATAACGCCTACGAGTTCGAGGTTATTTACATCTATTTCAGCATCAACGGTACCGTCATAAACCTTGTCAAGCGCTGTAAAGTCACCACCGATTACAAGTTCCTTATGGAAGATGTCTGCGGTAGTGGTTGGCAGGCCAACGAGAGGTTCAAGGGCAACTGTTCCGTCAACGGTGTCATCGAGGATGTCTTCTGCTTCAGCGTTTCCAAGCACTGCACCTAAGATTTCAAGGGTAAAGTCGCCGGCTTCGGGAGCTGTCATCAGCTCGAAGGTAACGATTACGCCATCGTTGCCAAGGAATGCGTCGTTGGTGATTGAGAAAGCAATAAGCTTAATCACGTGTACGCCGTCTTCTTCAGCCACGTTGAACATTAGGTCGTGGTTGGTATTTCTGTGCAATTGTTGTGTTCCTTCAGCTACGGCAAAGCCGTCCGGTAGTGGGATGTCGAGGTTGAAACCGACAAACTCTTCAGAGTTTACAATTTCTATTTCAACTGTAACCACTTCGCCGGCTACTGCATCGATGTCATGAATGAAGATAACGTTGTCATCGCCAAAGTCTGCAGGATTAATTTTATTCGCACCTCCTGTGAGCGTTTTGCCAACAGGGAAGTTAAATACATAGTTTCCTGCATCTGGTCCGGTTATGTCGGCATTCACGATGCTCACGAGCTTATCTTCACCAACGTTAGGATCTTCGAACTCTAGTTCGAGATCTGTGATGGTCACGTCATCGCCCTCAATGAGGCCAGCGAGGCTGAGGTTGTTGATGTCCATTTCAGCGATCACATTGCAGTCATATTCTTTATCCAGGGCGGTAAAACCACCTACGATGAAGAGTTCTTTCGGCAGGATCTCAAAGTCGGCTGAAGTGAAATCAATCACATAGTTGTCGCCGGCTGTGAGTGTTCCGAGTGTGATGGCATAGATGCCAACGTCTTCGCCTTCTTCGCGGCTCAGTTCGCCGGTCAGAATGGTTTCGTCGTCGTCATACACAAAGCCAGTAACAGTATAAGTAAACACGGGGTCATCTTCGCCGTAAATCTTGTTCAGATCTTCATCGGCTACGACAAGCAGTGTTTTCGGTGCAACAATGATTGTTGCCTGGTAGAGGCTAAGGTCAGCTGCGGCACAGCCATTTGCATCAACGACTGATGTGATCTGGATGTCATACTGGCCAGCGGCAAGTACGTCATCTGCAGTAGAGAAGAGGATTTGTCCGTCTTCCGTGATCACTACATCGCTTTGTGAAAGCGGATGGTCAACATCATCGTTTACGGTCCAGGAAATTACAAATGGGTAGTCGCCGGCTAAAGCTTCGTGGAAGCTCACCTCGACAGCATCACCATAAATAACTTCTTCTGTATGTCCCTCGCCGATTGGTGCGCCATTGATGGCAAATTGCGCCATTGGCTCAGCATTTACAACGATGCTTGCATTGTAGAACAACTCGGGTGTGGTTACCTCGCAACCGTTGGCATCAACGATCCCGGTAACGACCACGGTATGCTCTCCAACGGGAAGCAGTCCGGCAAACAGGACTTCTCCAAGCTCAACATCCGTAAGCGTGGTGGCTTCGCCATTCAGCTCATAAGTGATGTCGAATGGTGCCAGACCAGCCCATACTTGCGACAGGGTGACTGATACGGTTTCGTTATAGCAGTATGTAAACACGTCATCTGTGTCAGCAAGAACACCATTGAATGCAAATCCGATGGCAGGTTCTTCGTTTACTACAACCGTCAGATAATATACATCTTCAAGTACCTCTGCAGATACAGCACAGCCGTTGCCATCAATTATTGATGTTACGGTAATGGCATATTCACCGGCTTCATAGATATCTGAGAACAAGGTTTGGTCAGCATCTGCATCAGCGATGGTCACGGGTGCCTGTTCAACACCGTCTATGGCATAGACAATGGTAAACGGATATACGCCGGCACTTACGCCTGACAATGTTGCTGAGATGGTCTCGTTATAGCAGTAGGTAAAGGTATCATCCGGCACTGCGGTTTCGCCGTTAAAGGCGAAGTACACGAAGGGCTGTTCAAACACTTCCATTTCAAACACATACGCTGACAGATCAGTTGCTTCGCAGTTTACGTCTTCCAGGTGGGTGATCTCAAATGTCCACACACCGGCGGCATACTGGTCGTCGAGATCTACCTCAACGATGCCTTCAACGCCTGACAATGTGCCTTCTTCATACACGGCTCCTTCGGGATCTTTGATTACGTAATCAAATGTCCAGGGACCTGTACCGACATCTCCGGCTATGGTAATCTCAAATGAACCATCATAGCATACCTCTTCAGCGTCAAATTCAACGCTCAGTGTAGGTTCGGGGAATATTTCGATATCAGCGGTGCACAATGCAAGGAACTCGTCGCTTGCCTGGCATCCGTTAGCATCCGTGATGTTGGTAACCACGATTTCATATACTCCGGCTACGATGTCTCCGGGAAATGGAATTGGGCTGCCTTCTACCAGACCACCAACGGTGATTGGGTCTCCGTCATTCACCGTGTAGGTGATTTCAAAAGGCGGTTGGCCGCTATAAACGGTATGGAGTGTAACGCTCACGGGTTCATTGTAGCAATAAGCAGCTTCAAAGTTATGTCCGGCTTCCACGCCATTAAAACCAAAGCTGATAATAGGCTCGGTAAACAGCGTGATTACACCGTCAACGGTTCCTGAAAGCACATCATCAAGATCTTCGTGGAGTACAATGGTTTCCCAGTTAGGATCATCAGGATCAACATTGATGAATTGAATGTCAAATTCAGTTACATCAGGAAGATTTGGTGGGTCAAGTTCGATGATGACCACTGCACCATCTGTTCCTTCGATTGTTTCGCCAGGATTATTGGGATCCGGCATGAGGAAAAGGGATAGTCTCCTTA
>PWOI01000170.1 GCA_003557485.1 Elusimicrobiota bacterium
CGGAGTCATAGAAGCTCCGGGTAACAGTACCACCGTTCGACCCCAATAGTCCGCCTACATCTACCGTTCCGGTAACTCTTCCGATAGAATAGGAGTTTTCAATATCCCCGTCGCTGTAACCAACCAGCCCGCCTACCTCTTCAAATCCTGACACATCTCCGGTAGCATAGGAATCTGATAAGATTGACCCGATATTATCCCCAACCAAACCCCCTACCGTCTCATGTCCGGTTACCGAGCCCGAAGCTTTAGATTCAATTATTATGTTCTCATTAAAACCCGCCAAACCGCCTATATTCCTTGAAACTGTCTTCTTTGCAGTCACATCTCCTGAAGCAAAGCTGCTTCTTATCTCTCCGCTACCTGAATTGCCGCCTACAAGTCCCCCGATATTTCTTGCATCTCCCGAGGCGCTTACTTTTCCCTCTGCCCGGCTGCCTGTAATAATTCCTGAATCATTCTCTCCTACCAGCCCCCCAAAATACCTCGGAGATGAACCTTCTCCGGTAACATCACCCGAGGCCTGCGATCCGGAAATGGTTCCGGAATCGTTTAAGCCTACAAGCCCGCCGGCATATCCGGATGCCCTTACGCTAACGGAAGAAAAGCTATCTTTTATAAGACCTTCTTCATTATACCCGACCAGTCCTCCCGCATCCTCTTCTCCCTGTACTTCCCCGCTCGCTACGGCGCGCTTTATTTCTCCGAAGTTATATCCTGCCAACCCCCCAACCCTAAAATATCCCTTCAAACTGACCGACTCCATGGTTATGTCGCTTATTGCCGCAGTGCTTGAAGTGACCCCGAAGAGTCCTATATCATTCTCATCGGGACGGTATATAGTCAGGCCGGTTATATTATAACCTGCACCGGAAAAACTTCCCGAAAAATCCGTACTGCCATCACCAACCGGGTTAAACCCAAGATAATCACCGGGCTCAAGCGTATCTGTCTGCTGCCATTTACTTCCTTCAAAAGAAGCATCTGATGTATGAGCTTCAATGCAGTAATAATTATTTGAGTCATACTCTACAAAATCATTAATGCTGTATTTAACCCCGGAGCTCCAGGCGCCGCTATCTATAAGCACGTTCCAGTTCTGGCTGTCTGAGGCATCTATATTATTTTCCAAGCGGTAATGGGCCGAAAGATTTCTCTCCATAGCCTGCAGCTGCTCCGGGCTGCTTATTATAAAGGGGTTTTCGCTGCTCCCATCTCCCTGGGTATATATAAGCGTAAGAAAGGATGTGGTCCCACCCTTAAGGTTTTTTTCACCGGCTGAAGCAACAGCCCGGTACCGGTATGAGGTGTCGGCATTAAGAGCAGTAACGGTAAAAGAAAAGGTGCCGGTACTGCTTAAAATTTGCTGGGAACTGTTCTGCCACTGGCTCTCCCCCTCTTCTTTCCACTGAAAATATAGCCCGGCTGAACTGTAGCTTCCAAGGTTCAGCAGCTCTCCCCGTAATTTTGCCGAGACGGCGGTTATATCCGCAGGAGATAGAGTTTTTATAACTACAAGAGCCGGTCCCGCCTGCCACTGCAGGTAAGGGTAACTGGTACCCTCGTCTATACCCCAGTCCGAGAGAAAATCCCAGTTGTTGAAACTGGTTTCTTTCATCATATCCCCTGTAGAGAGAGGGTCACCCTTGCCCTCGTCCAACATACCACTTACCAGGTAATCATAAAAAGAGTCTATAACTGTACCTGAATTAACACCGGCAAATCCGCCCGGAAATTCAATCCCGCTAACGACTGTTGCCGAGTAACAGTTTGTTATTGAACCTTCATTATTCCCGGCAAATCCGCCTACCCTGCTTTCCCCCTCAATCTCACCCGCAGCATAAGAGTCTGATACGGATGCCATATTTCTTCCTATAAAACCTCCTGCGTCGCTGTTGCCCGATACGCTCCCGTAGGAATAAGAGAAGCTCACCTCCCCTCCGTCCCGGTTTCTTCCTATAAACCCCCCCAGTCTTGAAGTTTCTCCGCCTTCGGTTATAATATTTCCCGTGCAATAGCTTCCCGATACAACCCCGTCTCTATTATCGCCGACAAACCCTCCTATTTCCCCGCCCACTTCCTTTAAAGAATTTATTATAATATCCCCCAGGGCATAGGAACCGGTTATGCTGCCCTCGTCGTTATATCCTACAAGTCCCCCTATCTTCTCAACCTCGTCTCCTTCACCCCGGACCAGGCCGGAAGCATAAGAGTCCTCAATGGTTCCGGACTCATTTTTACCTACCAGCCCCCCCACCCGCTCTTCTCCTGTTACCGGCCCGGTAGCGTATGAGTCAGTTATTATCCCCGACTCGTTAATTCCCACCAGTCCACCTACTACATTTATGCCGTTTACTGTTCCGGAAGCGGAGCTCTCTGTAATAACTCCCAGGTTATATGCCGCAAGGCCCCCGGCAGATACATCGGATCCCGTAACAGAAGCCGATGAGTGGCAGTTTAAAATAAGGCCGCTGAGATTGATGCCTGTAAGGCCCCCGGCGCCGTTTCCGGTTACTGTTCCTGAAACCGTCACATTCTCAACGGTTCCGGAAGACTTATAGGCCGCCAGAGCACCACTGTAACCTTTAGGAGCATTTATATCAACTGATTCCAGTACAATGTTCCTTACCTCGGCCGTGCTGCTTATACAGCCGAATAATCCGGCCGCATCATATTCACCAACATCTATACTTACAAAGAGATTACTTATTTTATACCCGCCGCCGTCGTATATGCCGGTAAAAGGGACTCCGTCAAACATATGGCCCAGCTCCCCTCCCGGCTCGCCTATCGGTTCCCATCCCTCACCCCCGTTGAAAGAACTCAGGTCTATATCCGACACCTGCTGGTAATGTTTATTTAAATACTCATCCCTTATTAAGTTCAGCTCCTGGGCGGTGGAAATAAGAAAAGGAGAGGTTGAAGTCCCCTGCCCGTACTCAAAGACAGGTGTATTAAAAGAAAGAATATCACCCTCTGCTATATTATCCCCCGCTTCAGCTACCGCCCTGAATTGGTAAGCTGTACCTGTTTCAAGCGAGCTAAAAGAAACAGAGAAAGTTCCGGTTTCGCTTACAGACTCCCCTTCAGTTGAAGACCAGCCCGCATCGGCATCTTTTTTCCATTTAAAATAAACTTCTGCCTCGCTATGGGGTCCAAGGGTTAGAAGCTCCCCGTTTAAGGTAGCGCTTAAACCGGTCACCTCCGATGCAGCAAGAGTCTCAACCATCATCATAAAGGGCCCGTCCTGCCACTGCAGATATGGATAACTTGAACCTTCGTCTATATCCCAGTCCGAGAGAAAATCCCAGTTGGTAAAAGTATTCTCCTTCA
>PWOI01000131.1 GCA_003557485.1 Elusimicrobiota bacterium
ACCAGGTGTGCTGTTTTGCGGCGGGCTGAATCCTGGTTTTCAAAAAAATCCATTACTCGGGAAGTCACGGATCCTTATTTAAAAAGAAACGCTTGGCGCCTCCTTTTCCTTTTCATCCGCTATTTCAAATAGGACCGCTTCCTTAAACCCCATCGGTTCGGCAAGAAGAAGATTGGGGAAAACCTCCCGTTTATTATTATAAGTCATTACGGCATCATTGTAGGCCTGGCGGGCAAAGGCAACCTTATTCTCGGTTGAGGTGAGTTCCTCGCTGAGCTGGCGCATATTCTTGTCCGCCTTGAGATCCGGGTACCTTTCAACTGTTACCAGCAGGCGTCCCAGTGCGCCCCCGAGCTGGCTCTCCTTCTGGATAAGTTCCTTCATGGCCTGGGGGTCTTCGGGTTGCTGTGAGGCCTTTTTTTCGGCAGAAGAAGCCTGACTGCGCGCTTTAACTACGGCTTCAAGAGTCCCTCTCTCATGCTTAAGGTAGCCCTTTGCCGTTTCAACCAGGTTGGGGATAAGATCGTAACGGCGCTTAAGCTGAACATCTATCTGGGCAAAAGCATTCTTAAACCTGTTCCTCAGCTTAACCAGATTGTTGTAAACCCCTACTGTAAATGAAATAAGGATTACAAGAATTACCAATAATACTATAGATGTCGTATTCATAGATAGACCCTCCTTTTAAATAATAAGTTTCCGGTCCGGAACTGATTCTGACTCTTGGTCAAAATTATAGATAATATACTGAACCAATGCAATGGCTAATATCAGGCGTTATAGGGTTTATCTGAACCTGTATCCGGTTGATATTCTGTGGGTCAGTCCCAGATCCTCAAATGAGGCAACAGAGTAATCTAATGTCATATTATCATATTTTACGCCGAAACCCGTTGTAAGATGGCTTAGTGCGTGAAGCCATTCCGCATAGGATTTTAGCCCAACTCTCAGAGAGAGCAGAAAATCGTTAACCGGGTAATCGGCGTTTATTCCCGCATTAGCCCTTAAAGGGATATCAGCAGAGTAATTGGTTTCCGCAGAAACAACCATATCAAAGTCCCCGGCCCTAAAAGGGTAAGATGCGCCAAGGCGGGCCGTAAATGGAAGAGGATCGCCTTCATTTCTGTATTTCATCTCCGTACCCATATTCTGCAGGGAAAAGCCGGCATTTATGTTGCCGATCTCCCTCATAACCCCCATATCCATCGCGACAGCAGTTGCGCTCTCATCATCTATATGGGAAGTTATCAGCTTAAAGGTGCCTCCAAAAGATAAAGAATCTAAAAGGTCGTCACTTGCGTAGGAGAGAGAAAATGCCATATCAGAAGGGCTGTAGGTGTCATCCGGTTTATCTCCGTACCTGTCGTACTTCTCTATCTCCCCGTAAAATATTCCGTTTACCCCAAGCGCCATATAACCGTCAAGCATGGGTGCTCCGGCAACAAAGTTAGAGTAGTTTATCCCTTCAAACCAGAAAGCGTGTGTAAACGAAAAGTTATAATTTACAAGAGAAGATATGCCTGCGGGATTAGAGTATATTGAAAGAATATCTCCCTTTATCCCCGCATATGCCTCCCCCATGGCCGTGGGCCGGGCGCCTACACCTATCTTCAGAAACGCCGCGGCGCTGCCGCCGGGCCCGGCATAAAGAGTCCCGGACACAAAGATAGAAACCAAAAAAGCCGCCGCAATTATATTTTTACTCATATTATTTCACCACCGAAAATTTTACTGTTTCAACATCCCCGTCATAATCTACCACCAATATGTATACCCCCGAAGCGATATCCCCCGCATCCTCCCAGCGGTATCTATCTGTATCACCGCTAGTAAACTCATCTACAAGCTCCCCGGTAACGTTAAATACCCTTATCTCCGAGCCGGAGGGCAGGTTGGCAATGATAATGCCCCTTCCTCCGTCAGCGCCTCCGTAATCGGAGTCTCCCGGTTTAAGCGGGTTCGGATACACGAAAACTTCATCAACGTCGGTAAAAACAGCTGCCTCCACAACTATAGAAAAAACCGACAGCCAATCAAGCCTGGCCTCTATCAGGTGTTTATCTTTTATCAGGGCCGTTTCATTTTCCGGTATAAACTCCCATTCCTGATTATTTTCATTGAGACGGACAACTCTCAGCCTCTCAATCTCCGC
Organism: Elusimicrobiota bacterium; assembly: GCA_003557485.1. Taxonomy (GTDB): domain Bacteria; phylum CG03; class SLGR01; order SLGR01; family PWQF01; genus PWMP01. Next base: position 2,153 of record PWOI01000131.1, read on the forward strand.
AGCCGTTAGCGTATCGGGAAATTGGAATTGTATTACTATCTTCTTCCCTTCTTCAAGGACATCTTTATAATTTTCTATAGGAGTGCCGTCGCTATAAGTTAAAAGAAAATTTCTCGGGGTTACCAGGCCTGTTTTTGCTCCCGCGGGCAGTTTCTTGTCCGCATTACCGGCCCACTCTATCTGATTACCATCCATAGCCTGGATTGCGGCTGTTGTCGGTTTAACGGTATGAACTCTCATTGCTGCATCCGCGTAATCGGGATCTTCCACGGTAACTTCAAGGGGCTCGTAATCATCCTCTACGCTTAAAGTGGTTGCTGATTTTGTAGAAGACCAGACAGTGTTACCTGAAACATCTTTGGCTTGTACCTTAAACCAGTAGGTAGTATCGTCGCTAAGTCCGGGCCACATATATGTATTGGAGTCCAGCCAGGCTGTTGTCTGCGGCGAAGCAGACTTGCTATAGGTACTTACAGCAAACCTGTAAGGTTTATCGGCCAGACCGCTGAAATGATCAGTAGCCGATACGGTAAGGTTTGTATGATAAAAATCTGTTTCTATATCAAAAACCTCAATATCCGGGGGCGTAGTATCAATCAGCACCGCCCGGGTGGAAGTCCAGCCTGAAAAGTTCCCAGCCTGGTCTTTTGACTGCATTCGCCACCAGTATGTAGCTTGCTTCAGTTCTGTTATTGCAACTTTATTTTTAGCGGTAACGGATGATTCATATATGCCAAAACCAATTTCCGTGGATACCTGCAGCTCATATAGATCAACTCCGCTCGCCCCGGCATCGACTTCTTCCCATTCAAAAATTACCGTTGACGAAGACCAGGATAAATCAGCCGGAGCCAGAAGAGCCGGCGCATCCGGAGGGGTTGTGTCAACAGTCAACTCAAAAGCTTCGCTCCAGGAGCTCCAAAAATTATTTGAACTTTTTCTCTTCACCCGCCAGAAATAGTGACCGTCATCCATACTTTCGGAAAGTTGTGTGCCTGTTGAGGAGGTTGCAGCAGTCGTTGAGTAAATTATTGACTCAAACTCTGAATCCGCGGATACCTCTAATTTAAACTCAGTCTGTTCTTTTCCTTCGTATGTCCATTCAAATTCGGGTTGGTCATCGGAGATGAATTCT
>PWOI01000027.1 GCA_003557485.1 Elusimicrobiota bacterium
CAACCAGCTTGATGACCTGCGACAGGAAGGTATCGGCCCCGACGCGCGTGGCCTTGACCTTGAGCCGGCCTTCCTTGTTGATGGTCGCACCCAGCACCTCGTCACCGGCGCTCTTCTCCACCGGCATGGATTCGCCGGTGGCGATGGATTCGTCGACATGGCTTGAACCCGAGACGATCTTTCCGTCGGTGGGTATCTTGTCGCCCGGGCGAACAATCATCACATCACCGATTTCCAGCTCTTCAACTGGCACCTCGACCTCCTCGCCGTCGCGTTCGACACGGGCGGTCTTGGCGCTGAGCGTGAGCAGTTTCTTGATCGCCTGCGAAGCCCGACCTTTGGCGCGGGTTTCCAGGTAGCGACCAAGCAGATGGAAGGTCATGATGGTGGCGGCCATTTCCATGAATGACGCATCGGCCAGATGAAGCCGGCCAGCCCGATGAGGTAGGGCGGCAGCGAACCCATGGAAATGAGCACGTCCATGTTGGCCGTGCGGTTCTTGATCGCCTTCCATGACGAGACATGGGTAGCCCAGCCGCCGTAGAGAAACACCACGGGGAAGGCCAGGATCGCGATGATGGCCAGGTAGCCGGGAATCGGCTGCCAGAACATGTGCGGCATCATCAGGATCATGATCAGGGTGGTCGGTATGGCGGCAATGACAAAGCGTCTCCAGGCACGCTTGAGATAGGCTTCTTCCATTTCGACGCTGTCGCGGCCCTTGTCGCGTGACTCGTCGATGGCCTCGTCGACCTCGTAGCCGGCGTTCTCGACTGCCTTGCGGATGCTTTCGAGCTCGGGTCCGTTATCGCCCACCTTCACCTGCACGCGGTGATTGGAGATGTTGGTGCGAATGGACTCGATGCCCTCCAGGCGCTCGATGGACGAACGCACGATACCCGCACAGTGATCCGATCCCATGCCCGGAACAACCAGGCGGTAAGGGCCGGTTTTGGTTACGTCTTCGTTCATGGCCGGATTTCGGGATAGTGGTTGTAGACCTCCGTCTCCCCATCGTGGCGAACCAGGTAGACGTTGTAGGCCTGACGGTAGTCACCCTGTTCCATACCCGGTGAGCCGATCGGCATGCCGGGAACGGTCAGGCCGCGTGCGTCCGGTCGTTCGTCCAGCAAGCGCTTGATGTCATCGAACGGCACGTGGCCCTCGACGAAATAGTCGGCAATCTTCGCGGTGTGGCAAGAGCCCATGGCCGTCGGCACGCCCAGTTCTTCCTTGACCGGGTGCAGCGCCTCGACCTCGCGGATCTCCACCTCGAAGCCGGCTTTTTCGGACTGGTCGGCCCAGACCTTGCAGCAGCCACACCAGGGGGTCATGTAGACCACCATGGTTTCATCGATGGAATCCACCTGGCCATTGAGCGCGTTCGACTCGGCGTTCTCGGCTTGTGGTTCGGGTGCCTGGGCATCGTCGGAGGAAGGCGAGCAGGCTGCGATCAGTACGGCAAATCCGGTTGCCAGCAGCAGTTTCGTAATCGATTTCATCTTCAATTCTCCTGGGTTGTGATTTACCACGGAGACACGGAGAGCACAGAGAAAGACAAGAGATAAAGATTGAACCACGAAGAGCACGAAGATCACGAAGTTTTCAAGAAAAAAGCCAGGATTGTCGGCACTTTGGTCCACTAGCCGCTGGAAGAATTCATATTTTCAGTTCCTTTGAATTCTTCGTGACCTTCGTGTTCTTCGTGGTTAAAAGCTTTTTAAATCTTGCCGTTACCTCTGTGTCCTCCGTGTCTCTGTGGTGAGAGCTTTACGGTGCATGGCACCTCAATGGTCATGGTGGTCATGCTCGTCGTTGTCTTCTTCCTCGTCATGCGCATGATCATGGTCATGATCGTGGTGATGCTCATGCTCTTCATCATCGTCATGATGATGTTCATGCCCGTGATCCTGGTCATGTTCGTGGCCATGTTCGTCGTCGTGATGGTGGTGATGATGCTCGCCGCCGGCTTCGCGGGCCGCGGTGAGCAGGTTGTCGTAGTCGTCCTCGGCGAAATCCGGGAAGCGGGTGATCAGGGCGACGACAGGCGTCAGTTCTTCGTCGGCATGGGTCGGGCCCCACGCCGGCATGCCGGTCATGCGGATGCCATGCTTGGTGACCCAGAACAGTTCGGCTGGCGAGCGCTCACGGGCGGCTTCGGCCAGGTCGGTGGCCGGCGGGTTGAGTCCCTGGGCCATGGCCGTAGGTGAACCACCGGGCGGGGTGTGGCAGGCCGCGCACATGTCCTCGAACCCGACCACGGCCTCGTGGAGCAGGTCGGTGTCGGCCAGATCCGGCAGGTCCGGACTGATGTCACCTGCATGGCGAGCCACCGAGTTGACGCGCACCGTTTTCAGAACCCGATCGGTGATGGGCCAGTGCGTGCCATCGGCCGATACGTCCATACGACCTGAAAGCGCGATGGTCCAGTACGCCAGGCAGGCAATGACAAAAAGAATCAGCAAGGTGATCGTGGCGTGCTTGATAAAACTCATGATGTTTCTCCTGTTTGATTGATCACCACAGAGGCACAGAGGTCACAGAGATAAAGACAAGAAGATCGAAAAGCCTTTTAACCAAGAATCTTTTGCCCTTCTCTGTGACCTCCGTGTCTCCGTGGTGAATGCTTTTATTCCGAATCGCTATCCGTGGCGCGCGGCAGGCCGCGGCGGTGCCACAGGTAGTAAAGCGCCGGCATGACCAGCAGGGCGACCAGCCAGACGGTGAATACACCGCCGACCATGGGGGCGGCGATGCGTTGCATCACCTCCGCACCCGTGCCGGTGGAAAACATCACCGGCAGCAGCCCGAGAAAGACCGTGGTTTCGGTCATGGTGATGGGACGCACGCGCTGGCAGGCGCCTTCGACGATGGCATCGCGCAGGTCGGCGCGGGTGAACTCACGCTCGCCGATCTCCTCGCGGAATCGTTGTAGAGCGTTATTGAGATACACCAGCATGATCACGCCGGTTTCCGCGGCCAGTCCGCCCAGGGCGATGAAGCCGACGGCCACGCCGACCGACATCTGGAAGTCGAGCAGCCACATCAGCCAGAAGCCGCCGGCCAGCGACAAGGGAATGGTGATGAGGACCAGCGCGACTTCGAAGAAGGTGCGGAAGACCATCATCAGCAACACGACGATGATCGCCACCACCAGCGGGATCAGCACCGACAAGCGCTCGCGTGCACGCTCCAGGTACTCGTACTGGCCAGCGAAGCCGATCGAGTAGCCGGCCGGCAGCTCCACCTGTTCGGCGATGGCCTGTCG
>PWOI01000001.1 GCA_003557485.1 Elusimicrobiota bacterium
AACAACCGCCAGTCCCAACAGTAAACTTACTATTCTTTTCATCTTTCTTTCTCCTTTACTATTTCTTATCTTTCCCTTAATTCTCCCGGATTACCGGTCCTCTTTCCTGCAGAATAGATCCGCAGACCTGAACCACTCTACTTTTATTTCACGGCATCACCTCCTTTCAATTTCTCCTGAATATATCTCTTAACCTTTTCCAAAAACTCTTTCTATTCTCTGTTTCAATGAGTAGCCTGCTGCGAAGAGCCGCCTCTACCGTTCCCCTTCCCTTTGACGCGGCAGAAACCAGGGCCGCTTCAAAATTCCTGCCGTAGTTTTCTTTTTCTTTCGGTATTAGAACAGTTATCCGGGTCTCCCCCCACATACCGGGCTCAACCTCAACAGTCCTTGTTTCCAAATTAACCCAGGATATATCCGGCAGGGGCGAGTACCCCTCCTTTTTATCACTTTGCCGGGGCCGGGAAACCTCAAAATTTACCTCCACTGTTTCCTTACCTGTGTTTTTAACCCTTAGCGCCCTTTCACTTCCGGACCCGACAAGGTACTTTTCACCCGGAGTTACGGTTATTTTCTCTTCTATGAACGGCGTTAGAATACCGCCAAATGCAAAGAATGAAACGATAAAAAGTACGGCTACTGAAAAAACTGCTATCTTACTATTCATGTTCTTTCGCCTCTATCCTAAGGGTTATCTTCTTGCGGCCCGTTGCGCTTAATGTTACCGGCATATCAATCTTGAGCCACAGGTTTCTCTCATCTTGTTTTGCCACAGCCGCCCCGGTCTGTTTATAAGGCTCCCCTGCCCCTTCAACAGTAAACCTGGTACCCGAAGAAACTCTGTACTCACCGACAACAACATCATCTACGTCAAAGTCAACTGTAGATGCCCCGGTACCGTGAAATACGGAATAAAAAATAAAAAGATCATGCCCGGCAGCAGTGGTAGTCGGTTTCCAGAGAGACTGCCTGTTGTCATCAAAGCTCACTGAAGATATTTTCAGCCTGTAATCAACAGGAATATTTCCCGCATTGACTATATCCAGAGAAGACAGAGAAGTTGTTGACTTTCCTAAACCTATCGAACCAAAGTCATATTCTGCAGGAGGAGCAATTTCTATGCTCAAAACCTTCGTAACGGTGGTAGTGGCTGCGTTTGAAATGTCGGACCATCTAGAGTCACTGTCCCTTGTCCAGATACGGAAATAATAGGTGACGCCGCCGCAGAGATTTTCTATGATTTTAGAGTGTTTTTCGTAAGGCCCTTCTGTAGTTGTAGCAAAGTCAAGGCTGTACCTGTTATCGTAATCATCCGTCCAGAATGCCGTTCCCTCATCCCAGTCGTCCTGCCAGCCATCGGTACTCAAGTCAATAGTTGACCACCTGATTTTGTATCTTCCATCGGTTATTTCCCCGTTCCAACCGTTTTCCCCGGGCGCAGTCCAATGCAAAAGTATATTGCCGTCTTCAAGCGAACTGGCCGTTAAATCGTTAACGGCAGCCGGCGGGCCGTCAAATATCCAGTTGGGGTTATTGTTCCCCGAATCTACAGAGTTAAACGCGGTTATCGTATGGCTAAGAGCATCGGAATCCTTTACATCCACATAGTCGGCAACTTGATTGGTAGAAACGTCAAGAGCCCATTTCTCACCGTTCGAAGCAGATCGCAGAAATATTCTGTTTTCAGAAGTACCGGCAAGAATCAACCTGTTGATTATTGTCTGGGTAGTACCGGCGGTAAAATAAAAGGTTTTTCCGGGAGCTGTGCTTTGGAATGTATAAAAAGACGTGTTTCCAGAGATAGTTGAAGGAGACACTCCGTAAAATGTTACAGTAGAAAAACCTGCTTCAAAAACCCCCTCGTTTACCCAGCTTCCGCTCAGGCTTATTAAAGGAGCCTGCTTTCCAACAGATGACAACCTGCCGGATTCTCCTATCTGAATAGAACCCTCAACTTTAAGAGATGTGCCTGTACTGAATACTACTGTTGCATTATTTATCCTAAACCCACCAGTAAAAGCGATGGCGCGCTGCCCGTAAATAGAAAAAACACCAGCAAGTAAAAATAAAATTTTTACATATTTTTTAATATATACTTTAATTACAGCAACTCCTTTTAATTGTGCCTTTTTCTAACTGCTGCATGGCCCAGGACTCCGTATATCCGACAAGCAGCCCATTTTCAAAAACAAGTATCATTACTATTGTCGACATCAGCCCAAATACAGATATACCAAATGCTGACAGGATTATTCCCGGGAACATTTCAAATTCATTATTTATAATTTACCTCTAACCCTTATGATGCTAGTTATTTTCAAGAATAGACAATCTTTCTTCCAGTTTTTCAATAAGCACCTGCTGTTCTTTTACGGCTTCTACAAGCACTGCCGTCAACTCTGCATAACGAACGCCTTTGTAACCATCCACATTATTTGTAAAAACCAGTTCAGGGATTACCTCTTCCAATTCCTGAGCTATCATTCCTATGTTTTTACTGCTATCAGGGTTTTCTTTCCAATTGAATCTTACTCCTCTTAACTTGAGAATATCATCAAGTCCGTAACCAGTGGATTCAATATTTGTTTTTTTTCTAATATCTGATGAAGCTGTTGTAAGTGTACCGTCCGCAGTCAAATTTAGCGGCCGATCATATGACCCTGAACCTACATTGTCAAATTTTGCTGTTCCAGCCCATAAAAAAGACCAACCGTCATTGAAAAATCTTACTTCGTTGCCTTTAGGCCTTATAAGCATATTTGCAGCCTCGTCTTCAATAATAGATGAACCTACATAAAGCTTAGTTGTGGACGTGTGACCAGCCACATAGACATTTGAAGAAAATTTTGTTCTATATCCATCCGGATCATCTGTTATATATCTTAACGATTGAGAATTGCTTCCGTCTCCAAAAGAGAGCCTGCCGTCAATATAGGTATGTGTTGATATACTCACCCCGGCATCGGAGGTGCTCATAAACACAGAAAAGACAGGGTCGCTTTCGTCAGCCGTCACTCCCGTAAGGCCGCTGCCGTCCCCTGTGAAGGAATCAGCCGTTATGTTACCGTCGGCGGTGATGTCTCCTTCTACAAATAAATTACCTCCCGTATCTTCTCTTTTTGTTATATATACATCCACATCCTCAGAACCGTCAATGCCTCTAAAAATAAACTTATTATCTGTTTGAAAATGCATTTCAGATTCATCTGTATAATAATGAATTTGCCCCAAAGCAACTGCACCTGTTGAG
>PWOI01000166.1 GCA_003557485.1 Elusimicrobiota bacterium
CAGGGCTTCCGCTGATCCGCGCATGCCTTCTTCCTCCAGCGCTCCCGAAGCGACGGAGAGTGCTCCCGGCAGGGACAGGGCTTCCGCTGATCCGCGCATGCCTTCTTCCTCCAGCGCTCCCGAAGCGACGGAGAGTGCTCCCGGCAGGGACAGGGCTTCCGCTGATCCGCGCATGCCTTCTTCCTCCAGCGTTCCCAGCCCGGAAGGACCTGCCTGGCTGCATCCGGGTGAGAGAGGAGAGAACAGGCCGCTCGAGATTATCCCCAGCCAGGGCGGGGCTTCCGAGCACCACGGTGATCCTAATGTGGCCATGGGGCTGACCTGTCCCCTGACCAGATGGAGCATGGAATTTGACCGGAGAGCGCAGGATGCCCATGATGAATATTTTAAAGAGGCGTTGGACAGGGGTATGAGCCCGGATATGGCTTTGGAAATAGCCAATGCCCGGGTGGAAGCAATGTTGGAATCTCCGGAAAAAATAGCTGAGGTGGCAAAAGAAGCCGGTTTTGATAAGGATATTCCGATGGCTTTGGAGTTTGCCGAGAATCGCGGGATTGAAGATCCCCGTAAACAGGGTGAGTATACGGGGCATCTGCTGGGACCCGAGGCTGAAGCAAGAGATGTGGGTGATACAGGGAGGCATTTTGGGGTTACCGCCAGCGGTGATGATACATGTGAGTTTGTTATAGGTGTGACTTCTATTGATCCGAACCCCAACCTGAGCCGGACCAATGAGATCCTGGGAGAAATGGGCGGTTCTGCCAGTTATAACAGGGATGGGGACTGGGTAATGGGAGCCACCGGAGACGATGGCCGGACCGGATATTATGTCCGTGAAGGCGGCTCTTCGGGCGACTGGACTAATGTTGATGACAGGGGTTCCGGCTGGAGCCGCACAAAGAATGACGATTCAATTGAGCGGATTATAAGCGATTCCGAACGGGAACATTTCAGCACCAGTGAAGGGTACTGGTGGATAGAGGACAGCAACGGCCATGATAAACGTTACGATCCCAATAGTGAGGAGACCGGGACCCTCTGGACACGCACGAACGAAAACCTGGACACAATGAAAGCGACCGGACGCGTGGGGGTGGAATTCGGTGTGCTGGATGAGGAAAACGGAACGGTTGCCCGAATCTGCGATTCCGGTCAGATAACAATTGAAAATGATATGTATGACCCCTCCCGCAGAGAGTACCATGCTGTGGGTGACCTTAGAGTGGATCAGAGCAAGACTGGAAGCGGAACCGGAAGCAAAGAAGAATCAGAGTATCTTAAGTTCGACGTCATATATGAGAGCAGTCAGACGGGAAGGATGACCGCGGATATAAATGACGTCTCTATCCTGGGAGAACCTTTCAGGGTTGAGAGTCTTAATGATAGCGGCGACTGGGATTACAGAAGCGTTAATTTTGTATATGACGCTCAGGGAACGCTGCATAAGTATTATTTTGAAGGAGTGGTCGGAGAGGATAATACACAGATAAGCCATCGTGACGGTAATACCTACATTGCGGGCGAGGTCTCCGGGTTGGAAAAAGTAGCCGCAATAGATGTCTACAGGGAAGGGATTATAAATCACCTTCAGGATGGAGACACTTTATCAGTTTACCGGGGCGAGACTGACGCGTTAGACCAGATTGAAACCGTCTTCACTGGAGGAGAGCTGGAATCTGATTATGAGGGTCTTATTATGGAAACCCGGTACGCCACGGAAGGCGCGCATGCCGGTCTTTCAATGGTAGATACGCTTATGCATAGAGCCGGCGGGAATATTGTAAGTGATGTAACCGTTATGGGGGATGAGGTTACCGGGAATGTTCATCTGCTTGAGGATAATCCCGGAATTGAAATAACTTTTAACGAAACCGGGGAATATGTTTTTCTTACCGCCGATGGTGGAAGATATGTGCTTGATAACCCTGAGGCTCTTGCTGATGCTCTCGCAAACGGGGAAATAATAAATAACGCAGACCTCGGGATATCCCGCCACGGGGAGAGAGTAAATGATATATTTATTCAAAACGGGGACATAGTCACTCAGCACGATAAAACCGGCCAGGCTACGGACGTCTTTGGCTTTACCGGAAGACAGTGGAGTGAAGGGAATATAATAGATGATACCAGGACCGAGGAACGTTACTTTGCCGCGACCTGCTCTGAAACCGGAAATTATACCGGATTTTATGAGATGTCCGAGGGACAGGAGTTATCTCTTTACAGAGGGGACGTATATCTGCCCGGGCAGGTTGAGGCTAAGTGGAGCGGGTCTGACAGGAAAGTTTATTTAAGGTCCGGGGAACATACCCTTAATAACGGTGTTGATGACATAAATATTGAAATATCCGGTCGGGGCGGGGCCTGGGTCGGCACAGAAGATGCTATAGTGGACATACTCCATGACGCCAATGAGAGGTTTGGTGTTCAGTATGGCGATGAGATTCTGGAACATGCGATTAAAGACATACACTTCGACAGGAACGGCCAGGCAATGATTGAGGGTGTTTTTTACCTTGAAGACGGCCAGCAAGTTGAGCGTATGATAGTTAACGGGCAAATTGATTACAGGGAAGCCCAGGAAAATATGGGGCAGGAAGAAAGCGAGTCCCGTCAGGAAGAAGGCCGCACAAGGGGCATAACTCATACTTCAAGCGTTTTTGATGCAGATATATCAATTGTATGTGAAGATAGCGCATTAAACAGTCTTTCACTTACAAGCAGGAAAGATGATTCCAATTTTTCGGGAAGTTATTTCCTTGAAGATGCTGCTAACGGCGGGATAAATAACCTCTTCTTTAACGAGTTTAACGGTGGAACCGATGTGACTTTTTCGGAAGGCTCCAGGTATATGGTGCAGGAGGCCTCGTATCTTATTGACGCTACTGAAGGCGGAGATGGCTTTTATGCCGAGCGGGAAGGAAGCTATACTGTTAAGTTTAATGAAAGTACCCGGCTGTCTCTCAGTAATGATACGGGTATCCTTGAGCTTAGGTCGCATATTAATCGTAACAACCTTCAGTCCGGAGACGTAACTATAGTAGATGAATTTGATGTAACCTTCCTTACAGGAAGCAAGGCCGGAACTACTGAAAGTTATACTGCCACGACTGATATAAACGTTGTAGAATATGAATATGCTACCCGCGGCAGAGGGGGGCAGATGGAAGGGACCCGGTATTTTGAAAATACCGTTATTGAGGATAGTAGCGGTAGCCGCCTTACAAAAGATTTTCTCGGGTATGAGTATACGACCAACCGCATAGAGACAGGTAAATGGGGCCGTACTATTGAGGTAAGCGCCAGCGGTATTACCGAGAGTCAGGGTATACTCCTTTCAGCCTGGGAAGGCATAAAGGGGCTTAATCACCTGGGTAACGCCGCCACCGCCGCTGTTGCATCGTTATTTACTTCTTCGGTTGATTCTTACTTTGATTCCCAGTGGGAAAAGGCTGTAAACCACCTTACCGGGCTTACTATGGACCAGTATAACAGCCTTGAAACCGGCCAGAGGGCCATGCTTATGTTTTCCGGAACCTTCAGCGCGGTGCTTGACGTAGCTTCAGTTGTCCTGATCGCGACAGGTGTCGGAGCAAAGGTAGGGGTAGCTGCTGCAGGTATCGCAAAGGCCGTGGGTGCCGGAATGAGGATTGCCGCACGGGCCGCTACCAGGGCCGTGATAAGGGCCGCTCAGACAGCTATTACCCAGGGAATCAGGAGAGGTATTACTCAGGGCTTGAGGTTGGGTCTACAGACCTTTAGAGAGGGGATGAGACATGCGGGGCGTACGACATTAGCAGGCGTCAGGAACGCGGTATCCAGCGCTTTTAGAAGCAGCGCGGGCGCTGCTGGTTCCGGGGGCAGTTACTTTGAGAGAGCGAAAAGATCTCTTCAGGTGTTCAACCGGGACGGTGTGGCAAGATATAATAGAGCCGTGAGTCAGTATAACTTTACAATGGGCCAGCCCGCTCTTGCCCGCGCCCAGCAGTCAGTGCTTTCCCGGGCCTCAAACGCTCTCTCCAGGATAGGAAACAGCTTACTTGTAAATATAAACTCAATGGCAAGCGTAAATGTATTTTCCAGGGCCGGAAGCGTTATGGTTGATGCAATGAACTTTGATAGTGAGACAGCAGAGATGCTTCATACCGCCCTTGGAATGCTTCCGGTTCTTCTTGGAAATCCCACGGGGATAGCAGGATCTGGAGGGCAAACCGCCGCTCAATCGCTTATCTATCGACTTCCATCTCGATTTGCTAGCGGCGGACGACTCAGTACGGGCGCCTCCGCCGCTGTTTACGCTACAGCCGGGTTTGGAGCGGGTGTAGGTTACGGTTACCTGGTGCAGGGAGCGGAGAGTTTTGGCGAAGCGGCCGGTTACGGCACGCTTTTTGCAGCGGGAGCTCTTGTGGGCTCAGTACTGGGAGGAGCTGTTTCAAGGGCTGCCACCCAAGGCGGCAGATCAGCTGCGAAACTTTCTAAAGGTATGATTGCCGGTTCGGTAGCCGGCGGGTTAGGCGGCGGTTATTTAAACTGGCAGTTAAGCGGCGAGGGCAGGTCCTTTGAAGACTTTGGGCTTAGTGATCTCACCTCATCCGAGTTTATAACAGGAGCAGTAATCGGGAGCGCTCTGGGCGCTTCCCTTGGTGGCGGCGCGATCTCCCAGATAGGGCGGACTATAGCACAGCAGGGTAATGTGTCTACAGCAGGGCTCTCCGCAGCGACGGGTTTCCTGGGCGGTTATTCTATAGCCCGTTACGGGTTTGACCAGGATGTGGGTGCCTCATTGCTCTGGGGCGCGTTGGGCGCTGTCGCCGGAACCGGGCTTTATATGACGCATATTAATCCCCAGGTTGGCGGTATTGTGAATTTTGCCGCGCAGCTTCCCTTTAATACCCTGAGAGTGGTAAGAAGCGTCACTACATTCAGAATGGGCACCTCCCTCGCGCTCAGCGCCTTGTCGTCTGCCGGGGTTAAGTTTCCGGATAACTTTACTTGGCAAGTAGGCGGATACGACGCTTTCGGTTCCGGGACTGTTAAGGGAGAAGACGGCTCGGAGACCCCCGCGGTGTTTTTCTTCGGAATACAGCTTACTTACCAGGACCAGGGAAGCGCAAGGGATATTATCAGGCAAACGGTTGATACCGGACATGAGACTATGTTCAGCCCGACCTTATGGGCCTTCTCACTGACTGTTTCGGCGGTCAGACCGATACTGGCCCCGATTGTACAGAATATGCCCGGGTTGGGGCATGTAAACCAGGCTCTCTCCGGCGGCGGTTTCTCGGGAGGTAAAGGTCTCGGCGCCCGGATAGCCAATTACTTCTACGAAGTCGGGCTGCAGGAGTTCGGGCCACAGGCCGTATTCGGCGGAGTTATGGGCGGAACTTTTTCCGGTGAGTTCGGGAGTCAGTTGGTGGAACTTCTCAGGGAAACCTACGGTTCCGGAAGAGGAGGGATGTCGGCAACTAACCTCTCAAACGCCATGGCCCAGGTCAGGTCGCTCCAGAACCTGCATAGTTCCAGCAGGGATGCCAGTACAGACGTTAACGCCTACAGCCAGATATTAGGTCAGCTGGCCGGGCAGGTGTATAATGACCTGAATATTACTCCTGCGGTGAGCCAGGATGCCTTACAGCAGATAGCAAATAATAACCCTGAAATGGCCAAGCGCATGGTTGACGTGGATATAGCGGCAGCAAACGCCGGGCTTAACCAGAACCAGCGCCTTGAGGTAATAGCTGCCCTGACCGGAGTAAGTGTCAGTACTGACCAGTCCGGAACGGTTCAGGTCTCAAGGACCGCGACGGAGGTTTCGTCGGCAGTTGAAAGAGCCGGGTATGATGCGGTTATTGATTACGCTCACGGTATATCCCAGCTTGAGAAGGCTCAGACGGCGCGCAGCGGGTTTGAGAGAATAGTTCTTGGGAGAACGGAGAGCGACCGGAGCCAGCTCTTGGAACAGCTTTCCGGGGCTGAGGGTATCCAGGGTCAGGATGCGATTGCGGCAGCCCTGGGTGAAAGGATTAGTGACGCCAGGACGCTTGAAGCTTTCAGGCATTACGTGACAGGAGCCGTATCGATGATGAGCGCTTCCGACAGAAGCAGCGCCACCTATGCTAACCTCCGGAACAACGTTAACGCCGTAATGGCCTCCTTATCCAGCCAGTTTGATGCTTTTCCGGAAGCTGTAGATTACCTGCACGCTGCAGTCACTACCGTGGCAGAGAGCAGAAACTCCGATATTCAGAGGAGTTTCCTTGAAGCGGCAACCCTTGAATCCGGCGCTTTTATGGATACTTTTTCCAACTGGGCGGAGCAGCAGGTCGCTGCGAGAAATACAGAAGCCCTTGAAAAAGTCGGGCCGGTTGTTCTGGCGCTTCATAACGCTATGGCAAACCTGGAAGCAGAGCATCTGGTTGATTACCTTGCTTCGGCAGAGAGCCACGACAAACTTGGGTTATATGAAACCGCTCAGAAGGCCCTTTATAATAAACTTTCAGCCGAGCAGCAGCAGCAGGTTATACAGAATCTTGCTGAAGGTAAACCGGCAGCCGAGATTGAAATTGAAATTGCTGATGCTGATAATGTTTCAGTGAGGTCGGACCTTCTCTCCGGTGTTGCTCTGCAGGAGATGAGTTCACAGCAGATGGTTGAGTTTATTTCCTCAGCGGACTCCAATGTAAGCTCAGAGCTGCTGATGACCGTTCAGCATGCTCTTTTTAATCAACTTTCAGTCGAGCAGCAGCAGCAGGTTATAGAGAGCGTGCTTGAGAACGATAAGGATGCGACTGTTGAAATTGAAATTGCTGGTGCTGATAATGTTTCAGTTAGGTCAGAACTTCTTGCGGAAGCTGCTCTGTCCAGCCGAATAACTCAAATGGCAGGCGAGCGGGACTCGGAAGTATCCGTTGAAAGTTTTGATGAGACGACGGCAGGAACGGAGTTTCTGTTAAGGGAAAGGGAACGTATACAAAGAGCCCAGGAAGAGTATAATGAAGCAGTTGCAGAAGAAAGAACGGATAGTGCCGAAACAATAGCCAGTGAACTTGCCAGGGAACTTATAATCTCTTTTCAGGACCGTGCTCGGACAATAATAAGTGATAACCCTGATGTGGCTTTTAATTATGAACCTGGTGAAAATTTTACTCTTAAAGAAGGCCAGGTAAAAGCGGTACATGATATAGTCCAGTCTCTGCTGGAGGGTAAGCAGGCAGGAAGACGCGGGCATATGCAGCTTGCCGCAACGGCCCAGGGAAAAACCGTGATATCTATGCTGGGACTTGTTTTTATGAACGCGGGCAACCATGACAATATGATACATCTTTCCAATACCGATACAAATGTGGCCGAAACTATGAATATGATAAAGGATTTTCAGCTTGGTTCGGGAGCGCATCTTTCAAAGGAACAGGTTGAAGAGTTGCGTAATGATCCGGAGGCTATGAGACGGATTTTTACAGAACGTACCCATCTGGGAATGACATATGATACCTTCGGAAGTATTGTTTCAATGGCGCTGGCCGAGCTTCTTTCTGAAAAGCAGGAAGGTGACAGCGGCGTGACAGCCAAAGAGGCGGAGCATAACCGTAAGATTCTAAGTGATGCCGGTATAAGACTTGTTCCTGACAGAAACGGCCTTCGGTTTGAGAACCCTGAAATGTCCAGGAAAGCTCTTGAGCTCCTTGTGGAAAATGGCAGGGGCCTGGAAAAAACTTCGGTGCCTTTTGACAGACTTCTTAAGACGGCTGTTAATGCGGATGAGCTTGATTACGCCGCTACTATACCTGCCCAGGCCATTGCCCGGGCTCTTGGAACCTATGCCAGCAACCTTAACCAGATTAATTACTACAATGTTCTCAGTAACCCTCAAAGGTACTTAAACAGCAGCGAGAATATGGAAGAGTTCATTGAGACATACGCTCAGGAATTTCAGAAGTCCAAGGAAGCTATAAGGGCAGATATAAGGGCAAGCGCTTCAGAGTCCGGCAGAAACCGTTTCAGTAGACTGGCATCTTTCTGGGAGAGTGTAAATGCGAGGGCTCAGGAATTAACTCCGTCAAGTAATTTTACACAGGAAGCTTCACTTTTCGTTGACGCTGCTTCTCTCGGCATAGCACAGTCCGAGGTTGAGCAGGCGCTCTCCGAACAGGTTAATAACAAAAGGGCCAGAGACTTGTTTGAGAGCCTGGCGGAAAAAACCGGGAAACTCCACGCTCGTATGCCGAATTACAAGGGCAGGACCGATTATGCTGAAGGAGCACAGCACCTGTTTACCGGGATGTCCCGCGCCCAGTATTACGGCGCGATAGCAGAGACAGAGACTTTTGCTTCCCTGATGAGTTCTGAAGAGGCCAGAAGAGAGTTTGCCAGGCGTTTCTCAAAAGAACTGGATATTTTCCCCTCTGATATAGAGAAGGAACTCAAGGATTTACTGAAACCGGAGAGCAAGGAGAGCCAGGATAACCCGGATATAGCGCGTAATAAAGTAAAGGCGTTGGCTCATTTATGGAGCGAAGCTCATAAATTTTCCAATGAGATTTCTAACAGACCCGGCAGAGTTGATCTAGAAACGCTTAACAACAAGGAAGCAGATTTGAAAGCTGAGGCTGAACAACATGGAATAGCCGAGTTTGTGAATGAAGCAGAATTAAGACAGGTGATAAGGAGAAATTATACAAGCGAAGATCTTGCCAGACTTATAAACCAGGAAGACCTGGATGCGGGGAGCAGAGCACTGGCTGAAAGGGTCAGTGAAGAACGCCGGGGCGAAATTGACCTTGCGGCTGAAGTTGAGAAGATTTTCCAGGAACTGAAGAGTGAACATGGAAATGTTTTCAGCGATGCGGAACTCAGGGAGTTCATATGGAACGGACTTCAGGCCCATAACCTGGAGAAGAACAGGGAGTTTGCTGTTAAGACGGACCCGTTCGGGAACAAGAGGCTGGATATAACTTCAAGCGGACTTACCTACCGTAACCTGAACCTTCCCGCCGGTCAGATGCAGGTTCTGGAGGTTCTTCACGGAGCAGAGATAAGCAGGCCCTCTAATCAGACTTTTATTTCCAACTCGCTCCAGGCTCTGGGAATGGCGGAGACAATAGTAGGGTACTCTGGCACGGCTTCTGATTCTTTCAGGGATAATTTCCTTGAAAGGCTGAATATGAGCGTAAAAGGCCAGGTTACCGGGAACCAGATCGTGGGACGTCACCATTACCTGCTTCCCACTCAGAATGATTCTGGTGATCTTCTGGTAAAAACTATGCAGGATCTTGAATCCAGGAATATCGCGGGTTTTCATCTGGTTATGACTGCAAATACGAGTGAGAGTTTCGTTTTCCTGGAAAAAGTTTATGAAGCTGTACAGGCCGGGAAGATAAACACATCAGGAGAGTTAGGGCTCACAAGTTTAACAGAGAACGCAAGAAACGCGCTTCTTGAAAGAGGACGGAACCCTGAAAAATTTGAAGATCTGTGGGAGGAATGGAATACTCTCAGGGGACTGGAAAGCCGCAATGAAGCTGAAGAGGCTCTTTTTAGAACCCTTGACTCCCATCTGGCCCCTGTTCTTGACAGAGTAGCTTTCTTCCGGCACGATTCCAGCGAAGAGGAGAAAAGAAATGTAATAGATTCAGTAAAAGCAGGGGAGAAAGAAGTCCTCATAACAGACGCTTATCTCGGAGGACGGGGTATGGACCTGAAAGCAATGGTTAAAGCTGCCGATAATCTTAGAACAAGGCTTTCCGTCAGGGAAGGTGTTGATAAGAATGATGTTGCGCCAATGGCCCAGGCTATGGAATGGGTCATGAATCCGGAGCTTATGACCTGGGTTCAGTGTGAGCAGGCCGAGGGGCGTCTGGATCCCAGGGGAGACAACCGCTTTTCTACTAAAGCCTGGACAAAAGATATTGTTTCAATATCTACTATAGAAAGGGCCCGGACGGTTGATGTCTTCGAGGAAGCAGCGAAGAGAGACGGATGGTCTATTGATGTGTTGCGTGATAATATGAAAGTCGCGCAGGACCAGCATGAACACAGAGCTTTTCAGAAAGCCGGTCAGAGGGTCCAGATGGCTTCCCAGCGCTTGAATATAAATGATCTGTCAACAACGGTTCAGCAAAACCTTTCAGGGAAAAGCAATCGGGATAAATATTATGACCTGAAAACAGGAGAATTGACCCAGCGCGGGATAGCTCACGTGGAAGCGCAAAGGCTCAATGACCTTGCCGATCTCAAACTTAAGGCGGATCACCTTGATGAGCTTGTAGGAAAACTGACCCTTGATGATAACTGGAGCGCCGAACTTCTCAGCAAGATTGCGGAAGAGATAAAGAGGGTTGCACCCGCCTCCCAGACCGAAATCCAGAAGCATATTCTGAAGTTATCGGAAAAAGTCAGCGATTACCATTCCAAATACGAAAAAGCAGAAACTTTTCAGAGGGATAACGCCGACGTTCTTCAAAACGCAAGGTTTGGATTAAGAACCCGTTTTACTGACTGGAGACTTAAGAGACAGGCGGATAATGCCAGGAAAAAACTGGATACCGTGCTGGTTAATGCCATGCAGTCGGGTCTTTTGAAAAGCAGCGCCGCCGAGTTAACCGAAGGAAATCGTATTTCCCTGTCAAGAAGCGGGGTTTCAGAAGAGGCTCTGGAGGTACTTGATAGTATTGATGCGCAGAGACTTAACACTCTGAATATAGCCGAAGGAAAGAGTTTGCTTACGGAAAAAGGCGTAAGCGAATCCGATGCTGATAAAATACTGAGTTTTATAGCTGATAACAATTTTGATTCTCTTTCAGGGTTATGGAACCTCTATAAGGGGCTTCCCGGCGTCTCCCGGAATCTGGGGAAAATTAATTTTAAGGGAAGTGATTTTCATAAACTCAGCGTATTTTTAGAGAATGCTAAAAAGATTACGGGTAATGAAACTCTTCCGCCTCTGGCGAGAAAGGGAGTTGGCTTAACCGAACTGATGAACGCGGTAAGATCTGAAGATTTTTCAGGGGTTCTTTCCAAAATGGTGCCCGGAAGATCCAAGGTTGCCAGGGTTATAAAAGCCGTAGACGCCAGGGTCTCTGAAAAGGCAGCAGAAAAATTACCTTCGGATTCTGATAGCAAGAAACTTATTGACAGACTGATTCCGATGGTTAAAAACTCAATGACTGTCTCAGATATTGACCAAATAGCCCGGGAACATGGATTAGAAGTTTCTGAGGCTCTCCAGATAATACTTCCCCTTACACCTATGGACAGGATTTCTGAGATTGAAACTGCGGTAGAGAACGATCCGTCGTTTGCAGAGAACCTGAAGCTTGGGCATATTTCATCGGACGAATCAATATCCGCGCTCCGTAATGAGCTTTCCGCGGCATCAGATGCGGAGAGCGTTTCCGTAATCAGTATACCCGGTTTCGGCAGGGTCGAACTTGACGCATCTGGAGAAACAACCGGGTTTGACGCCGGAGCCCTGAGGCTTTCAGAGGAAAATTATAATGCCTTGGAAAAGATATCTGATATTTCTCCCGAGTTTGCCGGAAAAGTTGCCCGTATGCTGGCGGCTTTTGAAATGCATAACGAGAAAACAGGAGAAGATCTCTTTGATAATTATATTACGGAGATGAGGAGGATGGGGATAGAGAAACCTGAGGCTATGGCTCTTCCAATAATGATAAATGCCATCAAAGTAGACTCCACTCCTTCTTCAGATCAGCAGGCCCTGCCTGGAGCTCTGGCTGAATTTATGGGCGAGGAGAGAATAATTGAGGCTGTCAGGGGACCTGGAGCCGTGCAGCCTGACGAAACTATACATTCCGAGGTGGATGCAGCGGGTCTTGGGGCATTCCTGCGGGCCTTATCCGCCGTAGTACTCTCTCCCGCTAATTCCGTGGGAAGGTTCACCGGTGTCAATGCTGGAGAGATCCTGGGTCTTGACCCCTGGTCAATTGGACAGGATACAGGCAGGTCCTGGGGAGCCGTGACCCGTTATATGTTCAACCCCGATCCGTATGCGATAATAGAAGATATAGGTATAGCCTTAAACGGCGGCCGTTCCGATGCGGGGTTGAGTGTTCCCACAAACCTGCTTGAAAGCGTGCTCAGTTCAGCGTAATACTGCGCAGTTCCTTAAAAAATAAAATAATAAATTTTTTAGCATTGCACCTTTACGCTGTCTAATTCTCCTGCCGGATTACTCTGCATATAAAATTCATGTACATAATTAATACGTTAGTAATGACGAAGTGATACCGTATTCCTACGGGTAAATCTACAAAGTAATAAGGCTTGAACCAGGGGATTCAGAAAAGGTTGCTGAAATTAGACGAATCCCGGAACTAAATATCGGAGGTTGGGGAGGTTTGACTTCGGCGCATAATGATGTTATTTTATTAAACAGGAAAGAAATATGTATTATAAGTTATAAAGGAGGATCAAGCCGGGTTTTCCCGGAAGTATTTACATTATGGAAAATAAAACTTCTGTTTATTATATTCTGGAAAAGTTCAGGGCCATAGC
>PWOI01000054.1 GCA_003557485.1 Elusimicrobiota bacterium
CATTAAAAATATACTTTTCGCCTTTTTTAAATTCTAAAGACTTCCCGCTAAAAAAAAACAATTCATTAACATCTCCGTATTCATTTTTTTTAAAACAAGAGGGAGCATGCGTATGACCGATAAAGCATATATCCCGGGCCATTTTATCAAAACTACTTTCTGCCTGATAAATATCCAGAAGATACTCATGGAGTGGATGGCGCGGGCTTCCGTGTACAAACATAAAGTCATCAAAGAGCATTCTCTCTTTAAGACCTGAAAGAAACTCTATGTTTTCAGAGGTAAGTCTGTCTAGAGTCCAGCATAGCGATTCAGCCGCTGGAGCATTAAGGCTAGAGAGTTTATTTGAATTAAGCACAGCAATATCATGGTTACCAATAATGCTGTGAATTTTTTTGTTTTCCCTGATTGCGTCCGCACATTCGTTCGGCTGCGGACCGTATCCAATTATATCCCCGCAATTTATCACTATTTCAACAGCTTCGTTTTTAAAGAGAAAACTCAGAACCTTTCTGCAGGCCTCGTAATTCCCGTGTATGTCGGATATTATACCGTATTTCATTCTGTAAAAACCGGCTGCCCCTTAAAAATACGCCATGAGGCTTCAAGAAGAAAAAGAGGCAGAGTGATAATTCTTTTGAGACGCCATGGTTGTATAAGAAGCCGCCATAACCATTCCATTCCAGTATATATAAATATTCCGGGAGAACGTCTCAGAGTCCCGCTTAAAACATCAAAACTGCCTCCTACACCCATAATAACCCCCCTGTTTATTGTACACTTTATCCGGTTGATTAACACTTCCTGATCGGGTATATTAAGCCCAACAAAAACTGCTCCCGGATTCTTACTTTTTATTTCTTTTATAATATCTTTTTCTTCTTCAGGGCTGAAATAGCCGCTGCGGGCACCGCAAATATCGGCGCGCGGATATTTTTCCTTTATTTTTTCTGCCGCCTGCAATGCAACAGTTTTGCCGCCGCCCCAGAAAAAAGACTTTATGCCTCTCTTAACAATCTCTTCCATAATTTCAATACCAGGATACCTGCTCACTAATCTTTTTTCTCCCAAAAAAACAACCGTTTTTATTCCTATGCTGTCACATACTACCAAATCAGCGTTTTTTACAGCCTCCCTGAAATCAGATCGCCTCCAGTAAAGCCTGGCCATAAGCGCATTAAAAGTTAGTATATGAGAGGACGGACTGCTGCCTGCCAGTTCAAGGCAGCGAGAGAGTATCTTCTGTCTCGGCAGAGCCGCTACTTTCATTCTCCGGGAACAGACTTCGCATCTTTAAGGTTAACGGATATTACCTTGGAAACCCCGAACTCTTCCATGGTAATTCCATAGAAAGTATCGCTCTGCTGCATTGTCTGCTTATTATGGGTTATAAGTATGAACTGGGTATTCTCAGAGTAATCTTTAAGCATTTTCAAAAACCTGTGAAGATTGATTTCATCAAGCGGTGCATCAACTTCGTCAAGAATACAAAAAGGTGAAGGCTTAACTTCAAAAACCGCGAACATAAAAGCAATTGCAAGCAGGGCTCTCTCTCCACCGGACAGCTGTTTAAGTGAAGTGATTTTTTTACCTTCGGGCCTGGCTTTCATTTCGATCCCACTCTCAAGAATGTTTTCCGGGTCAAGAAGAGAAAGAGATGCCTGACCTCCTTCAAAAAGACGATTGAAAACATTGTGAAAATTCTTATTAACTTCATTAAAGGTATCCAGAAACCTGTCTTTTGTCTGAGTATTTATTTTGCGTATTATGCTACGCAGGTTCCTGTCGGCTTCCTCTAAATCATCCACATGTCTCTTTATAAATTCAAATCTCTGGTTCTCCTTTTCAAACTCTTCCGGAGCCTGTAGGTTAACATTTCCTATTTTTTCTAATTTGTTTTTCAGGGTTCTTATCTCTTCGGCATCAATCTCTTCACCGGAATAGTTTTCCATTGCTGTTTCAAGATCTGTATTCATATCCTCTGTTATTCTGACTTTTATTCCACTCAATTTTTCCCGCAGCACTTCTTCTGTCTGCCTTTCCCCAGCCGCCTCGTCCTTGCAGCGCTGCAGATCAATATCCTTTTCTTTCTGTTCTTCCTTTAGCTTTTTGAGTTCAGAAGCCAAACCGCCTTTTTCATTCTGCAATTCTCCTGTGCGGTTCTGTATTTTTTTCTTTTCCTCCTTCAGTTCTCCAAGCTTATCAATATCTGAAGAATTTCTTGAAATAATATTTACCCGATTGGCCTTAAGGTCTTCTACAAGTCTGTTTAATCTTTCCATCTCCTTCTGAGTCTCCGAAATTCTTTCCTCAACGCTTTCAAGGCGGCCTGTAATTCTTCCGGTTGAATCTGAAAGAATTTTATGGCGGGCTTCCTGCGCAGCTGCGGTCGTTTTTAAATCATCAAGCGCTTCTGCAATATCGGTTAACCCACTTTTTTTCAAAACCAATTCGCTTTGTAGATTTTCCGCATTCTCATTGTTCCGGATTATTTCCTCTTCTATTTTCACTTTATCAGGGAGGTTTTCTATATCCCTGCTGATTACCTTAAGTTCGCCCGATATAAACTCCACACGACCTTTGAGGTTGCTTCTTTCCTGCTTTAAAACAGAGAGTTCTTCAGACATTTTTTCCAGGCTTTCCCGGTTTTTCTTTACTTCTTTTTCAAAAGTGTCTTTCTTTTCTTTTTCATCACCAAGTATGCTTTCCGTCTCTTTCAGGAGGTGGCGAAGCCTTTCTATATCTTTTTCAAGAACCAACAGCCGTCCGCTACGGAGAGGCATTTCTCCACCACCGGAAACAACACAATCGCTGTAAAAAACCAGGTCTCCTTTCTTATGGGAACTGGCAGTAATAAAACTAACTAATTTTTTAACTGCTCCATCTGCATTGCCACTTAAAGCAATACCGGAAGAAAGAGGCGGAATTTTATCAGCCAGCACAAAAGTAAGCGGAGGAAGATTGTTTTCCCTTAAAAAAGAAACAGCCTGCTCCGCAGCTTTCATGTCGGCTGCCGTCATCCAGGACATTTTTTCTCCTGCCATTGCGGCTATTTTTTTCATCTCATCCTGCGAAAAATATTTTTCAAGAACTGCAAAAAGAGGGCCGTCTATACCTTTAATCTTACGGGATGCCAATTTTTCTATACTTAAAAGCTGGGGAAGGTATTTTTTGCCCGATTCAAATTCACTGGAGGTCTGGTGGTAGTCTCTCAGAATTTTTTCTCTGTCCTTTTCAATTTCAGCAATTTTTTCATTGGATTTGCCAAGATACTCATATAATTCATTATTTGTTGATATATATCCTGCTATTTTTTTTTCCAGAACACCTATGTTTTCATTTTTAACTTCAAGTTTTTGGAAAAGTTCATTATAGGTCTTCTTAAGTGCCTCTGATTTTTCGGAAAGATTATTTTCTCGAGATAATATATTTTCGGTTTTAGCGCTAAGATCGATACAACGTGAAGAAGCTGTTACGATTTCCTTTTCCATCTCTATTATTTTTTTCTGAAGACTGTGGAATTGTTTTTCTTTTGTTTTTATATCAGCCTTTTTTTCACCTATTTCTTCCTGAATATTTTTCAGTTCTTTTTCGGTTTCCGTATCTCTTGCCGAATCAAGGTCATCAAGCTCCTCATTTAATTGTTTCAAACTTTTTTCGCTGTAGGATTTGGCTTCTTCGTTTCTTTTAATTTCTTCATCCAACCGCTTTAATTCAGAATCAAAATTTTCAATGCTGTTATTTATTATTTCTATTTTACTTTCTATTTGATAGGCTGACTGGCTGAGATTGATAATCGTTTCATCCAATTCCGATTTTTTCTCTTCCATCTTGCTAACCCGCGCATCTATCTTACTCTTTACAGAACTCAGAGAAGCGAGTTTGTCTTGTATCCCTACTGTTTCACTAAGCTGTTTTTGAAGCCGTTCGTTAATACTTATATATTCACGGCATAGGCGGCTGACCTCCAGGTATGAAAGTCTTTCACTGTATTTACGGAACTGCCTGGCCTTTGCACTCTGCCGTTTAAGGCGCCTAATGTTTTTCTTCACCTCAGCCATAATATTTTTGACTTCATCAAGATCGCGTTTCGTTCTGTCAAGCCGCCTTTTTGCGTTTTCTTTTCTCTCTTTGTATTTTCTTATGCCGGCAGCTTCTTCTATAATACCACGTCTTTCTTCAGGTGAACATTTAAGAATAAAACTGACATCACCCTGATCCATAACAGAATATGACTGGGTACCTACGCCCGTATCCATGAAAAGTTCTTTTATATCCTTAAGCCGGCAGGGGCTCCTGTTTATATAATATTCACTGTCTCCGCTCCTGTACAATTTACGCATCACCGTTACTTTATCATAATCAAGCGGCAGAATCCCTGAAGAATTGTCAATACAAAATTCTACTGAAGACACTCCTATGGGCTTACGGGTTTTTGAACCTGTGAATATCATGTCTTCCATCTTATCTCCCCTAAGACGGCTTGCACTCTGCTCTCCTAATGCCCAGTTGATTGCATCTAATACATTTGATTTACCGCAGCCGTTAGGTCCGACTATTACTGTCATACCGGCATCAAAATCAAACTTAGCTTCATCCGCAAAAGACTTAAACCCGTATATTTTTAAACTCTCAAGCCGCATTAACTGTACCTTTCATATTCCGAATAAACACATCCGCAGTATTCCTGCCTATAAAGATTTTCAGCTTTTGAAAGACTTATGCCCTCTTTCCACCCCTTTCTGAAATCTTCCGCATAAAAAACGACGCCAGCTTCGCAGGCAGCTTTCTGCCCCTCCTCGACAACAGAGTCGAAATACTGGTATTTACTGTAGAGAAGAGTAGTTGTAAAGGCAGATATTCCTGATTCTGCTGCCTTCTGTGCTGTTTCCTTAAGCCTCAATCTGTAGCACATCCGGCATCTATCCTTCTTTTTGTTTGAATTTATTTTTTTCATCCATTCTTTAAAATCATATGATCCTTCAATTATATCCGCTGGTCCATTTTTTGCAAGATAGAAACCTAAGGCCATTCTTCTTTTATTATATTCCCGCCAACCATGTATATTAGGATTATACCAGTATACGGAGAGTTCAAAATTCTTTTTTCTAAGGCATTTGGCCGGATAACACAGGCAGGGCGCACAGCATGTGTGGATAAGAATTTCGCCGCTCACTGTAATTTTAAATATTCCTGAGATGGAAAATGTCCTACCTCGTATTCAAAAGGCAGTTCTATGTTCAGGTTGCGCTCCAGAGCTTTCCTTTTAGTTTTGAGCATGAATTTTTCCCAGTATTCGCCGCTGGGTTCCTCAACTTCACCGTAAAGTCTATGGTAAGGCTCCAGCAGCCTGGGAAATTTTTCCTTAAGCCAGGAAAAAAACATTTCTCTCTGATAATTCTTGATTGAAAGCGGCGCAAACAAAGCATAGGCTGCACCTGCGGAGGAAACCTTCTTCAGAATCCTGTCTGTTTCGCTGCCGTCAGTCAAATACGGAAGTACGGGAGATACCGCAACACCCGCTGATATTCCGTGACGCCTTATTGCCTTCAGAGTCCTAAGTCTCGTATGCACCGATGGGGAGTCTCCTTCTAATTTTTTAACTAGGCTGCCTGAAACAACCGGAACAGAAATCGTTACGCATACAAAATTTTTGCTATTTATTTTTTTAAGAAGTTCAATGTCTCTGAGAATTCTTTCTGACCTTGTTATAATGTGAAGAGGGAAATTATAATCCTGCAGAATTTCAAGAAGCCTTCTTGTTATAAAGTATTCATCCTCGTTCTCACCGTATGGTTCACAGGATTCCCCCAGGACAATAAGTCCAATTTCCAAGCCGGATTCCAATCGCCGCTTAAGAAGATACGGAGCATTTATTTTTATCTGAACCTGCCGGTCTTTCTCCTCTTCAAGTCCCGTTGAGTCTATATGTTTTTTTTCCTGCACATAACAGTACCTGCAACCGACAAGACAGCCACGATAGGGGTTTAAGGAATACCTTGACATATAAAAAGGATTTATTTCCTCGCTTCTATATAATATGTTCTTTGCCTGATACGGCTCGCTTTTTTTCTTCCTGGCTTTCACTTCAAAATAGTTCCTGCACTTCACCCTTTATTTTTAAACCCATATGTTCAAAACCCAGACGGGTTGCTTTTCTTCCCTTGGAAGTCCTCGAAAGAAACCCGCGCTGAATAAGAAAGGGTTCATATACGTCGGCTATTGTATCTTCATCTTCCCCTACCGAAACAGCAAGAGAGCCAAGGCCGACCGGACCCCCGGAGAACTTTTCAATAATTGTCTTTAAAATCTTCCTATCCATAGGGTCGAGGCCTTTTTCATCAACCTCAAACATCTTGAACGCTCCGCAGGCAACTTTTTTTGTTATTACTCCTCCCTCCTTAACCTGGGCATAATCCCTGACGCGCCTTAAGTAACTGTTCGCTATCCTCGGGGTTCCCCTGCTACGTGAGGCTATTTCAAGGGCGCCTTCGTCTTTTATTTCAACCTCGAGAATGGACGCTGACCTTAAAACTATCTGTTTAAGTTCGTTTACCGAGTAAAAACTCAATCTTTCCTGTATTCCGAACCGTTCCCTCATAGCGGCGCTTATGCTTCCGGCTTTTGTTGTAGCGCCTACCAGTGTGAATGCAGGAAGGTTAAGTTTTATACTTTTTGCAGAAGGTCCCTCTCCCACAATTATATCAAGCTGATAACTCTGCATTGCAGGATAAAGAGCTTCTTCCACTACCTTGTTGAGCCGATGTATTTCATCAATAAAAAAAACTCCCCTTTCAGGTAGGTTGGTAAGAAGTGATGCAAGGTCTCCCGGCTTTTCAAGGGCAGGTCCGGAAGTTTCCTTTACAGGTACGCCAGTTTGCCTTCCTATTATATGCGCAAGCGTTGTTTTGCCAAGCCCGGGCGGACCATGAAAAAGACAGTGATCAAGAGGCTCCTCTCTTCTTCGGGCAGCCTCTACAAACATTACAAGTTTCTCCTTGAGTTTTTGCTGCCCTACAAATTCATTAAAATTTAGAGGCCTGAGCTTTATGTCTGCACTTTTCTTTCGGTCATCCTCTTTGCCGAGAACTGTTCTTTTCTTTTTTTCTTCAACCATGATATTTGAAAACCCTGCTTATTATATCTTCTACGCTATCACTTTCTTTAATCCGGGCGCTAACTGCACCCAGCATCTCTCTTGCCTGCGCTTCCCTGTAACCCAGGGAAAGCAGTCCCATTAAGGCTTCCTCCATTTTTTCCCGGTTTACTCTAATATCAGAAAAATCATAATCCAGCGGGCCCAGTTCGGCAAGCTTATCCTTTAAGTCTACTATCATGCGTTCGGCTGTCTTCTTACCTATTCCTTTTACAGAGGCAAGTTTATTTATATCCTCTTTTTTTATGGCGGCTGCAAATTCTCCGGGAGTAATCTGCGATATTACATTAAGAGCCTTACCCGGACCTATTTTTGAAACACTCAATATAAGTTCGAACAATTTTTTTTCCCCCTCGCAGGAAAAACCGTATAGTTCTTCATTGTCCTCCCTCAGGTAATGATAGAGATAAAGCATAACTTCTTCCGGAGGGTCAGGAAGGTCTTTATATGTAAAAGTACCTATATTTATTTCGTATCCTATTCCGGAATTTTCTACAACAGCCTTACTAATCTCCTTATTCTTAAGTATTCCTTTTATATATGCGTACATTAATTATTCTTCTCCAAGTATTTTTTTAGTCTTCCTGCAGGTCAGGTGACACAATGCGGCGGCAAGGGCATCGGAAACATGATCAGGGCCCGGCATACTTGATAAGGAAAGAAAATTCCTTACCATAAACTTAACCTGGTTTTTATCCGCCCGGCCGTATCCTACAACAGCCTGTTTAATTTCCAGCGGGGTATATTCTTCTATATTCTTCCGGCAATGATGGAAAGCCAGCATAATGACCCCCCTTGCATGCGCTACCTGCATCGCTGTTTTAGTATTTTTTGCAAAGAAAAGTTTTTCTACTGCGACTTCATCCGGGCTGAATTTCTCAGAAAGTTCAAGTGATTTTTTATAAAGCATATTTAATCTCTCAGAAAAGGAAACTCCCGGAGGCGTATTTAAACATCCACAGTCAATGAGTTCGGCAGAATAACCGGAAACCGATTCAATAAGCCCCCATCCCGTATTTGCCAGACCGGGATCTATTCCCATAATTTTCATCTTTTAAATTCCCGGTTTATGCATCGAATACGGCACAAACGGTATAAATACACCTTTTTCATAACACCATTGATTATATAGAAATGCCCTGTTGAATGTCAAACACCGAAAGAGGATATATTACTTGCCCCTGTCAATACATTCTTTTAACAGCAACCAGCTTTCACTAAGCCTTGATTTTAGTTCCTTTATCTTATCTCTGTATTCCGGACAGGAGGATATTTCTCTTTCCAGACAGTTTAGCAATTCTTCCACAGAAATTTCATCTTTATCAAAGCAGGGTATTCCCATATACGAACAGAAGCTTTTCACCTTCGGGTCATAATTTATGCCGACCATAGGAAGGCCTGCAACTGCCCCCAGCATCAGTGAGTGCAGCCTCATGCCTATAAGTCCGCTGAATCCAGATAATGTTTCCATAAAATTATTATCCAACGAGAACTTAATTGTTTCACAGTCTCCCGGATCTATTTTATCATATTCGGGATGCAGGCTTAAGAAGACTCCGCCGAGTCTTCGCTCTGCAAGTCCACTATTTATATCTTTTAGTATGTTTTCAGCGGGAAAACCTTTCCATCTTCTGAGAGCTACAGCTATTTTCAAATCTTTATCTTCCGCAGCAATATACGGCCTATCAATATCAAAAACAGGATCAGAACCAAGTAGAGCACTGCTCTGTGAAAGCTGCGACACCAGTGTTTTTGAAAAAGAATCTCTTACTATCACAAGATCGGACTTTGAAAAAATATATCCTGCAATCAACCTGTTAAAAAACCTGTCTATGGGACCTATTCCCTGATTGAAAATTATAAGTTTCTTGCCTAAAATTTTTGCCGCCGCCATTAAAAGAAAATAATAATATATAGTTAACTTTCCGGATTTATCCTGTATAAGACTTCCCCCCCCCATAATCAGCGCATCCGAACGGAAAAGAGAAAAAATTACAGTAAAAGGATTATACCTGTTTATTCTTTTGAATTCTTCTGAAAACTGCTTTCTGCGGCGGGAAAGAATATAAACTACAGCATTAGGAAAATATTTTCTTATCCCTTTAAGAATCTGTGAAAGGACAATTTCATCACCAGCGTTATTATAACCGTAATAACCTCCTAGAACTATCTTTTCAGCTGCTGACATTTTCTAACAAATAAAATTAATGCCGCGCCTACAGGAAGACCTACGATCCAACCGTAAAAGGATCGGATTACAGAAGCAGCAATAGGAGTATGTATATGCATAAAAGAATTTATTACAGAGACCGGGCCCATTAAACCCAACACTAAAAGAACCTTTGAAAGAGCTGAGGGACTTTTGTTTTTGCTGTATATATATAAACCTGCTATAAGAAGAGGATTCCCTATGAGAAACTCTTTGAATCTGGGCCTGAAAACAAAGAGTTTTTCAAGTATATTTCTTAAGTATATCTCCACTCCGGAAACAAACTGTCCGCTCACATTAGCTGTCCTAAAAACCATGAATCCCAGGACTGCTCCAAGAGCTACGGCTGCAATTAAGTGAAGCCATTTAACTTCTTTATTAAGTATTGATTTTATTTCTTCAGATAAGAACACTGCCGCTCCTAGAGCAATGGGAAGAATGAAAGAAAGCTTAATTCCTCTCAAATGGTTTATTTTTGTATAAAGTTCCGCGCTCCATCCGACAGAAGATATAACAATACCGCCAAGAAATGAAAAAGCGGCGATAAATATCAGAGCACTTAAAAGGTGTTTTCGCCGATTCATCGCTATTTTAACGGAAAGCGGAGGAACGGCTGCTGCTGTACTTATTATCAGAATGTTTTTTACCCCGGCAGGCCATATAAATGATGTTAAAAAAAGAAAAACCGCGACACTGAAAACAGCCATTGAATTAAACCCTGACGCCAGGAAGAGTCCGGAAAGCAGGGCCAATGCTGCCGCATATGAAAGAAATACAGGATCGCTTACAATTAAGGCTCCTGCCGGACTGCCGGTGCTTATCGGATGTTTTTCAATATGATTTTTAAACGCTTCGGCATTGGACCGGTCGCGGAAATAAAAACCCCTAACGCTTCTTTCCCTTATGGCACGCAGCCCCCTTCTGACTGCTTCGCCCTCTTTCATATCATCCGGTATGGAATGAAGAAGAGCCACCGGCAGACCTGACGAAACCTCTCTCATCCCTTTTTGAGGAGAAAATTCTATATTAAATACTATTATCCCGGTTTCTTTAAGCCGCCTGTTGACATATTCAATATGATCCGGATATCCAAGTACTTCCGTACCCTTGAATATAACTCCTTCATAATTGCCTTTTTCAAATATCCTTTCTATGCTTTTTAAATTTGCCAGACTGTCATTTACAGGCCTAATATACTTCCTTTTACCTGCGGCGCTGTCGGGAATAACAATACCCGCTCCTTTATCGCTTATATCGCGCCAGGCAAGACTCTCAAAAAGAATGTAATAAAGGGAATTATGTTTTTTTGTTCTAATTGTTGATGTCCCGAATTTCAATTCCGCATTTATTGTCGCCTCGTTAAAAATTTTTTCCCATTCAAAGACCATTACAGATGAACCGGGTGGTTTGTTTTTAAAAGGATGTTTTATTCCGGGACGGCATAGAGTAGCAAAGGTGAAAGCTTCAAGCTCTGCAAAAGTGTATTCGTTTATGACGGCTGCATTATTAAAAGCTTCCATTCGGGAATCCAGAAGTATTTCAACAGTTCTGTTTTCATTTTCAACCGATATCCTCCGGTAGAGAGTAGGCTGAGAAAAGACTACCGCAAAAAGGAAAAGGAATGCCGCGGCTTTACTCCGTGACAGCCTCAAGATTTCTCCTTGCTGTTTCATTGCGGGGATCTATGCTTAGTACAAGCCTGTATCTTTTTTCAGCTTTCTCTGGCTCGGCCATTTGAAAATGTATATTACCGGAGTAAATAAGCGCCCTCAGTGATGCCGGATTCGTATCCAGAACTTTTTGCAGTTTTTCCATTGCCTCTGGCCATTCTTCGTTATTTATGTGAGTTTCCGCTTCGGAAAAATACCTTTTTATTTCAGGTGTATTAACAACATCCTGGTTACTTGATTTAATCCTCATGATGTTTGAACGGGCATGAGTGAAACCCGGATCGAACTCCAACGCCCTTACATATTGTTTCAATGCCAGCGAAATTTCATTTTGCATCTGAAGGTAATATCCGAGGTTATTGTAAAGATGAACGCTTTCAAGCCCTACTTCTATTGCTGCACTGTAATATCCGGCTGCTTCGGAAAACTTTTCTTTTCTCCCATAAGTATCACCAAGAGTACGGTAAATATTCTCCGCAACCGGGTTTATCTCAAGAGCCTTTTTGAGATAATCCAGCGCTTTGCCGTAATCCTCCTTCATCAGATAAACAATACCAAGATTATAATAGATTTCGTCATAACCCGGATTGGCGCGCAGCGCCTCACGGTAGGCCCAGGCAGCTTTTTCGAGATATTCTACGTTCCCCTCCCTTGAAAGGCGTACATAAACATTACCCAACTCATAATTGCTGTCTACAATAAGGGGGTAGGTCGCCCAGGCCCTTCTAAGTTCTTTCTCCGCCTCAAGAGGAAGGTTTGTACGTGAGTATTTCAATCCATTGAAAAAATGTACGGATGATTTGAAGTATATATAGTTAAAATATACAACACCTGCCACAAATCCGGCCGTTATAATTACTACTGCCGGCTTAACCTTTCCGAAATTTATTTTTTTGTAAGGAGATCCGGCAAGGTCTCTTCCCATTCCTGCAATAAGTCCGGCATTTACCCAAAAAGCAAGCGCCGGTATTGGAAAGAAAAGAGATACATTAAGCAGGTTGTCTGTCCAGAAGGCAAGGGCCGCAGCCCCTAGTACTGCTGCCCATATTTTATCCTTTTGCGCAGCTTTTTTGTATATTCGCATAGTAAAAACAATAAAAACAGCCATAAGCCATATGTATATTCCCGTTCCCGGGATTCCAGACTGGGTAAGCAGTTCCATAATAAAATTATGGGCGTTATTGGCATGAGTCCTCAATGGCATATACTGTTTCCTGTGTACAATTCTACCCTGATAAAAAGGATAGAAAATTTCAAAATTGCCCCAGCCGCGGCCTACAACAGGATCATCCGCAAACATATTCGCAGATGATTCCCAAATTAAAAGCCGCTGAACCAGTGAAGAACCCATTCTCTCTACACTAACCATACCCTTTATTCTGCTTCTGAACTGATCAGAAATCCCGAAAAAAACAATACCTATCACTGCTATTACTGCAAATG
>PWOI01000005.1 GCA_003557485.1 Elusimicrobiota bacterium
CATTTAGATAGCCTGATGTTTTGTCAAAGTTTTACTATATCAATTTGTAGTAAAAATGTAGTCAAATATTATGATTGTGGAGATAGGTTTTCTGTTGAAATGATCAGATACAAAAGAATTAATGAAGATCAATTTTGCTTAATACCAGATTCAGGGAAAAAGGAATGCTTTGATTTCAAATGGAAGCCGAAATAATGATAAGGTACGGGACTATCATTTCATCGACGACGGCATTATCCGCACAGGCCACTTCGACGGCGGTTTCTCCCAGATTCGGAAGTGTTATACATTACAGTCAATAAAAAAAATTGAATTGAAGCTATTGAAAATTCTCCGGCCCACAAAAGCGCTATTCTTTTGCATCTTTTTTTGTTACTCTTCCTTTGCATTAACTACCACAGCATCCGCTCAGTCCCCGCCCGACACCGCCTTTTACCAACTCTCCGATGCCACCGGCTACGCAGCCGATCTCCAATCCCATCAATTGGCCAATCTCCATGCAGCGGCCATAAGCCTGCGGGAGGCTCTGCCCGTTGATTTTCAGTCCGACTTTGCCGTCTACGACCTCGGATTTTACCACCACCACGCTTCTTACGAGAGCGGTATTCCATGTGCCATGCAACAGGCCATAAACGGCTTGACAACTCCCTACTACCTGGTTTTCGGGAGAGAGATGGATAATGAGGGTAGCTTAAAGAAAGTATGGGTGGAGATGGAGTTGCCGGAGGGGGGGTATTTACTTTGTATAAAATCTACGCTGCCATCTGTTATTAGTGATTTGTTTGCTAAGTTGAGATTTGATATTGATGCAGCTAGAGCTGAGGACCCTACCCTTAATGGTTATGTCAGTAATTTAGGAAATAACATATCAAAATTTGGTGAG
Source organism: Elusimicrobiota bacterium (assembly GCA_003557485.1). Classification (GTDB taxonomy): domain Bacteria; phylum CG03; class SLGR01; order SLGR01; family PWQF01; genus PWMP01. The sequence continues at coordinate 884 of PWOI01000005.1, forward strand.
AGACTAAGTTATTATGAGGCATGTTGCCCTATTGAGGATTGTGATCCCTGCGTATTTGATGATCTAAATATTTTTAGTCTACTCCTGGAAAAACACTTTCTCCTTGAACCCATAAGAATCCTTAATGACCCTGATTGGGAATCACCTCCAATAGCTTTAATTTCTGATTATGGCTCCTTAAGGGTATCGGAAAACCTTAATGTTAACATAGGTTTTCTGGAAGATGAGGTTGAATTGGAGATTGATTCTTTTGTGAGTTCTTTTTTGGGAGATGATTCTGAATGGATTTATGAAAAAACAGGACAAGCTATTACCCACTCGGTACATGTATTCAAATACCCTAGAGATTGTAATCTTTTTGAACATAAGTGGAACGAGTATTTAAATGATCCTTCTGATCATAAGGTGTTTTTCGCTGTAATTAACATTGATAATTCAGCTGGTGTATTGGGATTTACTTTTGAATCAACATCTCCTGCCAGTGGTCTTGATCTAAGTCAGGACGAAAGCAATAAAAGAATAGGTTTTCAGGGTGAATATCCAATTGAAGATGAATTAATAGGGATACAAGAGATTCTGGATTCTGCTAATGCTAGCTGTGCAGAAGTTTTAACTGCCAGTATGGCGGTTGCTGCATTTGAGCGAGAAAAATTAACTCCACACTATCGAAATGATCCTACATATAGGAAACAAATTGATAACCATTTAGAAAATTGGACAAGAATCCAGAAGGATGCAAATTACAGTTTAAGTATTTTTTTGGTTAGGGAACTGGAGGCGGTCAGAAAGGAAATGGGTTATGAAGATTGTAAATGGTGGCAACTAAGGTTTTGTAGTTTAAGATCAAGATTGCAAGCAGAATATAATGTTTGCAGGCAAGTTATTCACACCACATTGGATATTTGTGGATTATTCTTTCCCATCTGCGATCTAGCTAATATGTCTTTATATTTAGAAAGCGGAGACCTAAAAAATGCGACTTTTTCAGCTTTGGGTGCGGTCCCGATTGCTGGTCAATTTGCCATCGGAATAAAGTATGGTTCCAGGTCATTTAAATATGGGAACAAAGCCGCTATTTTAAAGTTCTCTGTTGAGCGTTCAGGGCATGTCCATTGGGTCGGTGGAAGAGATAAGTTAAGAAATGTTATAAAAAGATTGGGAATCCAGCATACCTTTGATGGAATCCAACTGACCTACAATTCTGCCATACACAATGCGCACCATCTTATTCCCTGGAGTCTGGTTGACAAGGCCACAACTCAACACATGTATTTAATGCAGCGGCTTGCAAGGGCGGGGTGGCATCCGTCACATCCTAACCGGAACGGCTTAATTATTCCTCAAAAACTCCCCAATGGTAATACCTTTCATGGGAGTCATCAGAATTATAATAACTGGGTTCGAAAGGCATTAGATGATATTTTTGAAAAATCGTCTAGCCTAACTGACTTAGAATTATTATCAGAATTCGAGCACCTAACAACTATTTTAAATTCTGAAATTCAATATGCATATGTAGCCAATAAAAGCATTCACCAGTATTTTGGAGCCTTAATGCCATATAAACTTTTAAACTAATATACATGCAGCAATTAGAATACAAAAAATTAAATTTAATAAAGGAGTTTCCAAGATGGAGATTGGTAAACATTAATGAGGATGATTTTTTTCAATTGAAATTTGAATTTCAAGAAAATTATCGAAAAAATAAATGTAAGCCGCCGCCAACCTATAATATTCTTCAATACGTAATTTTTGATACACGGCAAGGACCCTTTGATTTATATTATCCAAAAGTAGTTGGATATGATGGAGATATGCTGGTGAGTAACCGCCTATTATCCATCCTACGAGAGTACAATCTGCAGGAGCATATAACTTTTCCCGGAATAAAATATACCTTCAAAGATGATGAAAGAAATGATATGAATTTTTTAGTTCTTTATGACGATTATTCTAAGTATATCGATTATGCTAAATCCACCTATCAACTGGTTGTATCGGACTTTACTTTTCGCAAGGATGAGTTTGGCAATTTAAAGAAAGAAGCGATACTAAAAGACAATATCAAATTTAACTCAAGGGAAGAATATTATTTTAATATGAGAAAAAGGAATCGATTAAGGAATGATCCGGTCTATGTATTTAAACATTTATATTGTCGGGAATGTATTAATCTTGATATGTTTTACTTTAAAAATGAGGAAGGCGGGGTATACCTTTCACCTCGATTGGTAAAGCGATTGGAGAAAGAGAAGATTAAAGGAGTGGACTACTGGAATAATTTTACCTTTGACTTC
>PWOI01000076.1 GCA_003557485.1 Elusimicrobiota bacterium
AGGATAAACTGCAGTTCGTTTGCGTTATCAAGCATATTTATCCTGCCGGGGTATTTTTTTGCCTGAAGAGCAGGAAGTTTTTGAAGTTTCCTGCAGGATACCAGGTAAACTTCCGCCTGCCTGCCCCATTCTCTCAGGTATCTTGCGGCAACAATGCCGTCTCCCCCGTTATTGCCGGCGCCGCAGAGAAAAACAACCGGATAAACGGGAAGACAGTCCCGTATAAACTCCGCCATTCCTTTGCCGGCTCTTTCCATCAGGGTTGCAGCTTCAACGGCAGACTCGCTGTCAAGGCGGACCATTTCCTCTGAATTTATAACTTTCATTTTTCCTCCCAGAAAAGGGCGCTGGCAACGGCAAATTCTCTTTCGTGTGAAATACTGAGAGAAAAAGATATCTTTTTTTCTTTAAGTTTACTGTAGGCACGGCATTTTTTTGAAAGAAAAGGTGATGAACCGTCGCTTTCTATCTCCATATCATTCCAGAGAAGGGTGACACCCCTGTCTTTAAGGGCTTTATAAATGGCTTCCTTGAGCGCTATTCTTCCGGCAGCGTGCTCGGCAACGCGTTTCTTTGAGCGGCAGTATTCAATTTCGCCTGCTGTGAGAATACGGTTAAGCACTCGCGGTTTTTTCTTGAGCATATTCTCAATCCGTTTTACGCTTACTATGTCTATCCCGTTCCCGAGTATCATTACCTGACCTGCCCTGAAACGGGATCGTATTTAAACGGTATTCCCCCATCATCCGGAAGGCTATCGATATATTCTTTACTGACAAGCTCCTGAAGGCTGTCGGGATTCCTTCCTTCGGAGGTTATGAATATCTCTACGGTGGTTTCAAGGAGGGCTATATTCATATTTCTCATTGACCTTTCAGTACGGTCCGGCGGAGACTGGGTGAAATATATTGCCCAGTATATCATGGCAAGCACTATTACAAAAATCAGTCCTTTTATCATCTGATAAGCTCTGCCATTTCCCTAACTGCATTTTCCAGGCCCGTAAAGACAGAGCGGCATACAATTGAATATCCTATGTTCAGGTCGTTCATTCCCTCTATATCTCTGACCGGTACTAAGTTATCGTAGTTAAGGCCGTGGCCGGCGTTGAGCTTCATTCCAAGCTTCAGGGTTTCAGCGGCGGCGGTTTTCAGTTTTTCAAGTTCCGCTTCCCGCTCACTGCCCGATGTATTTGCATACCTGCCGGTATGTAACTCCACGGCATCGGCCCCGCATGATGCCGCTTCACGGACGCTTTCTACAGACGGGTCTACGAAAAAAGAGACTTCCGATTCAATTTCCTTGAGTTTTGAAGCTGTTTCCCTGAGAAGGTCCCTGTGTGAAGCCACGTCCAGCCCGCCCTCGGTGGTGAGCTCCTGCCTTTTTTCGGGAACTATACATACCATGGCGGGCCTGACATCAAGGGCTATTTCAATGATTTCCCCGGAGGCGGCCATTTCAAGATTAAGAGGAAGGATATCCTCATTTTTGAGCCTGTAGACATCTTTCTCGTTTATATGCCTCCTGTCAAGGCGCAGGTGCACGGTAATGCTGTCGGCTCCACCGGCAGCAACGGCTTTTGCCGCCTTAACTATATCAGGTATCCCTTCCCTGCGGGCCTGACGCAGAGTAGCGACGTGATCAATATTTACGCCAAGTTTTGCCACGACCCTAGTATCCCAGATAGAACTTTGCGTAAACCCAGAGGATAAGGGCTATTGCAAGGGCAAATAATTTCAGGATAAGGTTTTTTTCCATTATTCTGCCTCGCCTTTAAGCGGAGAATCCGAAATGCGCTCCCTGTAATATGCGGTAAGTATCTTTCTTATTTCCTGGAGTTCTATCCCCTGTTTTAAGGTACCTTCCCTTGCAATGGAATATTCCCCGGTCTCTTCCGAAACGACAAGCACAACCGCATCGGATACTTCGGAGAGCCCTATTGCCGCGCGGTGCCTGGTACCCAGTATTTTAGATACCGCGGGATTGTGCGTAAGAGGAAGAATACAGCCGGCTGCAGTAAAACGCTCACCGGAAATAATAAGGGCGCCGTCATGGAGGGGCGTATTGTTAGAGAAGACGGTAACAAGCAGTTCGCTGCTTATTTCGGCATTGAGCCTTATCCCCGTTTCAAGGTAATCCTTCAATCCTGTTTCCTGTTCAAGGACTATGAGGCAGCCCAGTCCCCGGCGCGAGATTTTTTTCATGCCGTCTATTATCTCATCAATAAATTCGGCTTTCCCCTTCATAAGCACCCTTGTCAGTCGTCCCGAACCCAGATGGGCGAGAAAACTCCTGATTTCCGGCTGAAAAACTATCACAACAGCCACACCGCCTACAACCCAGAACCACCTGAGCATCCAGCCTATAAGGACGAAATCCAGGAGGTTGGCAACAATGGTAGCTGCCAGAAGGAAGATTATTCCCTTGAGAACCTGTATCGATCTTGTACCCTCTACAAGCGTAAATACCTTGTAGATAACGAAGGCGCTTATAAGTATGTCTATTATGTGCCTTACGTATTCACTCCAGATCGTTGCCATAACAGAAGTTATTTCAATCATTGTTTTTTATATTTTTTATCATCTTTACCGCATCCGCGGTCTCTCCTACATCATGTACCCTGAGCATATCGGCTCCCTCAATGGCAAGGAAGCAGGCGCAGGCAATTGACCCGGCGAGCCGCTTATCCACCGGCCTGTCAAGAAGAGCCCCTATGAAAGACTTCCTTGAAACTCCTGCAAGAACCGGAAAACCACCGGCAGTTTCCTTTATTTTTCTTAGAATCTCAAGGTTGTGCCGGACTGTCTTGCCGAACCCTATGCCGGGGTCGACAATTATATTTTCCCGGGCAATCCCGCTCTCTATGCACAAAGATGCCTGCCTGTTGAGAAACTCCCTTATCTCGTCAACGACATTGACGTAGCTCGGGTCATCCTGCATAGTGCGCGGAGTCCCCTTCATATGCATTATGCATACCGCCGCATTCTTTTTTGCAGCGGCCTCTCTCATTTCAGGAGAGGTCATTCCGGTGACATCGTTTATCATTACAGCGCCGGATTCCAGCGCGGCCCTGGCAACCTGCGGCTTGGAGGTGTCGCAGGAAACATTCAGCCCGTTTTTAAGGGCAAGCTCC
>PWOI01000198.1 GCA_003557485.1 Elusimicrobiota bacterium
GGCAGGCGGAAGTTTACCTGGTATCCTGCAGGAAACTTCAAAAACTTCCTGCTCTTCAGGCAAAAAAATACCCCGGCAGGATAAATATGCTTGATAACGCAAACGAACTGCAGTTTATCCTTTCCGGCAAAACTATAACAGTAGACTGTATTCTCGGAACGGGTTTCACTCCGCCCCTCAGGCAGAACCTGCGGGATATTCTTGAAATTGTCAATAAAAATAGTAAAATTACACTATCGTGTGACATCCCGACGGGAGTAGATGCTTCCGGAGGGGCGGCCGACGAAAACGCCGTCCGGGCCGATGTCACCGTGACCTTTGAATTTCCAAAAACCGGACACGCGCTTGTTCCGGGAAGTGATTTATCCGGTTCTGTAGAACTTGTAAAGATCGGGACGGGAATAGAGCCGCGGGAATACAGCCGTGAGTTTGAACTTATTTGCCGTGATGACTGTAGAGGCTACTTTGAGCGGCGCCGAAAACGGTCCCATAAGAAAGATTACGGCCACGTGCTTGCGGTAGGAGGAAGCCCCGGGATGGAAGGGGCTGTTGCCATGGCATCTGCAGGCGCGCTGAAATCGGGAGCGGGGCTTGTTACCTGCGCCGTAACGGAGCAGGTTTGGAACCGCATCTCGGGCATAAATATGAGCTCGATGGCGGTTCTGCTTGACGATTCCGCCCCGGCGGAAAAAATAATTGATTTTGCCGGCAAACGGAAAATAGATTCTGTTGTTGCGGGACCGGGAATGGGGACTTCCCCGGTAACCCGGAATCTTGTTGCAGAACTTATTGGAGGTTTTAACTGCGGGCTTGTTCTTGACGCAGACGCCCTGAACTGCATAGCCGCGTTGGGGCCTGATATTTTAAAGAAAAGAAAAGGCAGGGTTACCCTGCTTACTCCGCACCCGGGTGAAATGAGCCGGCTCTGCGGAAAAAATAAAGGCGAAATTGTTGAAAACGGAGTTGAAGCCGCCAGGCAGTTTGCCGCGGCATATTCGGTTGTTGTTCTTTTAAAAGGATACCGCAGCATTGTCACTGACGGAGAAAAAGTTTTTGTAAATTCAACCGGAAACCCGGGTATGGCGGTGGGGGGTTCGGGAGATATACTTTCAGGTATAGCCGCTGCGCTTCTTGCGCAGGGTTTCAGCGGCCTTGAAGCCGGAAAAACAGCTGCATGGGTTCACGGAAGGGCCGGGGACCTGGCCGCCTGGGAAAAAGGAGAAAGATCTGTCCGGCCGGAAGATATTCTTGCCGGAATGGAAAGAGTTTGGTAATAGGTAGTGTATAGGAGGTAGTGTATGTTAAGCGTGATTTTCGGTTTAGTCGGAGTAATAATAGGTATTTTATGGATTGCGACTTGGGGCGCAGCAGAGCATTTTCTGGTAGTTCTTCAGGGCTCGATTCCGCCGTTTCTTATTCTTGTTGGAGCAGTAGCAGTAGCCGCCGGCATTTCCAGCATGAAGGACAATATGGCCGCCAAAAAAGAACAGGATAAGGCTGTAGAAGACAAACCGGCAGAAGAAGCGCCTGCTGAAACCGAAGCTTCTCCTTCAGAAGAAGAAGAGGAGGAAAAAGAAGAAATATAATAAAAGATTAACAGGGTCTGTTTGTAACTTGTGGAAAACTATTCATATTGTGGAAAACTTGTTAAAAAAACGCTTTCTGCCTCCGAAACAATAAAGCTTGGGGAGCAGTTTGCGGCAGGCCTTGATAATAAAAATATTTTTCTCTGGGGGGAATTAGGCGCAGGAAAAACTACGTTTCTTAAGGGACTGGGAAAGGGGCTGGCGGTCAGAGAAGAGGTTGCCAGTCCCAGTTTCCAGCTTGTAAGAAGCTATACCGGGCCTTCCGGTGCGCTGCGCCTTATGCATCTCGACCTTTACCGTCTGAATTCTCTCGAAGAAATACTTCATCTGGGCTGGAATGACATACTCGATAGCGATGCCGCCGTTGCGGTCGAATGGGCCGATCGGGCCATTGACATATTGCCGGAAGAAGGAATATTTATGAAGTTCTCCCACATCGCGCCGGATGAAAGAGAAATAGAAATATACAGTGAAAAAAGAAATATTCCTGGGTTTTGATACAACAACCGATTCGTTTTCCGTAGCGCTTGCAGACAGCAGCTTAATTATTGCCCAAAAAACGGTCCCGGGCCGTAAACATTCGGACAAACTTATACCGGTTATTAACAACCTTCTTAAAGAAGTCTCCGTCTCTCCGGAAGATATCACTGCTGTTGGAATGGGTACCGGACCCGGCTCTTTTACGGGCATAAGGGTGGGTTTGAGTTTCGGAATTACATTGGCCCAGTTCCTTAAGATACCGGCATACGGTATATCCTCAATGGACCTTGCCGGGTCTGAAGGGGGTGACTGGATAATGAAAGCGCACGGAGACCGCTACTATACCGCTTCTTACGGCCGGGAAGGCCGAAGAAAAGGGCCTTTTAAAATAATCGGCTCCGAAGCAGCGGAAAAACTTTCAGCCGGCCAGGTACGGATTTCCGCCCCGTCATTAGCGGAAGAAACCCGCCGGCTCTACCGCTCTGGTGAAAAGGGAGACTGGAAAGATATAGAAGCTATTTATGTTATGCAGACGGTTTACAGGAAAAAAGAAGACAGAAAAAGAAACGATGGAGAAAAAGCTGAAAATGAGTGAAAAAAAATTAAAATTTGCGCTGCCCAAGGGAAGCCTTCAGAAATCAACAATTGAAGTTCTCGGAAAGGCCGGCATAAAAGTCTATATAGACGAGGACCGATCCTATTACCCCGGCAGCGATGATTCCGAGCTGGATCTGATGCTTATACGCCCTCAGGAGATGCCCAGGTATATAGAATCGGGAGTCTTTGATGTTGGCCTCTGCGGCTGGGACTGGCTTATGGAAAATGGCTCCGATGTGGTAGAAGTAGCCGAACTTATATACGCCAAAAGCGGTTTCAGGCCGGTCAGATGGGTCCTTGCCGTTCCGGAGAACTCTAAAATAAAATCCATTAAAGACCTTGAAGGCAAAAAAGTTGCCACCGAACTGAAAAACTATGTTGAAAAATACCTGAAAAAAAGAAAAATAAAATGCGATGTCGAGTTTTCCTGGGGGGCCACAGAAGTAAAACCCGGAGTTTTATGTGA
>PWOI01000083.1 GCA_003557485.1 Elusimicrobiota bacterium
GTTTATGAGCGTAGGTATTATTTCCGACACATCGGTTCCGTATTGCAAAGGATACCCGCCACCGTAAAAAATATAATCCCAGACCGGAACTATCCAGCTCACAATCCAGAAAGCTATAACTACTTTGGATATTTTCAGAATATTTTCCTTAGTGAGAAGGTACATTATACAGCAGACTATAAGGTACATTTCAACATGAGCCAGCATATAGGCATTGAAAATCTTCAATATAGAGAAAAACTGAGGATGTGTCGGATGGGTGTCATGCCCTATTGTATAAGTCCAGACAAGCCCGTCACCAAAATTCCTCATCAGAATTATTACGGCAAAGAACAACAGCCACCAGCCGACACTGGTACTGTTGTTTTCAATAGGCTCAATAATTCTTTCTTTTACGTAATTAAACATTCTTTACCGCCAGTCAAGTTTTTTATTTTCCGACTCCCGGCTTCGCTCTATGTTTTCAATCCGGCTATCCAGGGTTGCTTTATAAACTTCCCCGCTCCGAGGAACGTATTTATAGTTTTCCCGGTAGACCTCTTCTGCTTTTTCCAGGTCTCCTTTTCTCCAATATACATCGCCCCGCAAAAGGTTTATACCGGGATTATCCGGTGATATTTCAAGAGCGTCATAAACAATACTCAACGCTCTCTCATACTCCTCCGTGTTCTGCATTACGTTAGCCAGATACAGGTGAATAACCGCCGTTCTGTTACCTAATTCTTCATTCTTCCGGATTCCCTTAATGTATACTTTTTCAGCTTCATCATAATTTCCTTCCCGGGCATGAAAAAATCCCAGATAGATGTATCCCTTGAGAAAATCCGGATTTACCTCAATGGTCTTTCTCAAGCTTTCTTCCGCATTTTCAGAGTCACCCATTTTCATATACGCATGACCGAGAACGAAATAAGCGATAAAATTATCGGGATTACGGGATACAGCTTCTTCAAGCACGTAAACCGCATCATCATCCCGTTCAATTCTGGAGTAGGCATCACCAAGAATCACTTTGGAATGATAATTACCGGGTATTTTCTCACTTAATTTTTCGGCAAATGCAAGAAGCTGCTCAAATTCGGGATCTATTGAAGAAGCCCTGCTTAACGTCTCCCTTGCTTCATCGGGGTAGTTTAAAATGTAGTATGAGTATGAGAGCAGGTAGACCGGCACAGCATTTTCCGGTTCCTCATCTATCCATTCCGCAGCAACGGTGCTTAGCAAATCAAAATTTTCCCGGACCATAGCATCAGTAATTTTTGAAAAGTATGTTTCAGCCCCATAAGCAACAGTGCTAAAAATAACAAAAATACAAATTATACTTAAAAATTTATTCATGATATCGCCTCTGGCTGCTCAAAATTTTGCATCCCCGCATGGTTTTTATGCTGTAATGAATAATACGATCTAAAAGATATTATCTTCCTAACAAAACGAAAAACACCAGGACAATTCAACAACATTTTAATCTTCAAGAATGTATCCTTGATTCCATATGTTCTAAGCAAACTGCTTTTATACAAACGGGAAAACTCTTTATAAAAATTTTTAAATCCTACCCTGGGCTCAAATAGAAGATGCATACAGTCATATAACTCATAATTGTGACTGAGTATCTCATTGAACTTCCTTTTATATAGACTTGAACCGGGAAGAGGCGTTAAGATCGTCAACTGAACAGAAGATAGTTTATTATCTTCAATAAAATACTTTACTTCTTCAAAATCAGCTTCGGCATATTCCGGCCTAATTATTATGGCCGCCAAAATATTTATATTGTTTTCCTGCAGTATCTTTACTGCTGTTACATTCTGCTCCATGCTGACGCTTTTATTGAAACTGCTTAAAGAGTCCGGGTTCACTCCGTCTATACCTATAAAGACTCCCCACAACCCTACTTTTTTCCATCTTTTAATAAGATGTTTATTCTGAACAACATGATCACTTCTTGTTATAAAAAAAATTTTTTTTCTTATCCCTTTTTTTTCAATTAATTTAATAAGCGCCTCAGACCTGGCGAAATCCTGCAGAAAGTTATCATCTATAAAAAAGATCCCGTCTGCACCTGTCTTTTCAATGTCTTCAACTATCTTATGCGGACTTTTAACACGGTATGTGCGGTTATAGAATTCAGATACAGCACAAAAACTGCAATTATGCACGCAGCCCCTTGATGTCTCCACCGTTGCAAAATTATTGTGATAAAGGTAAAAATATTTTTTCTGATATTTTTTAACTAGGTCCCGTCTTGGTGCCGGGACTTTATCTAAATCTTTAATATATTCCCTTCTTGCGGTATATTCAAGACGCCCCGAATGCCTATAGGCAATACCGGCGATATTATCAAAAGACTTTCCCCGGGAATAATGCTCTATTAACTCGGAAAAAGTAATTTCCCCTTCCCCTATTACTACTACATCAATATTTATAGAATCAAAATCTTCGGGTTTAAAAGTCGCGTGATGACCGCCTATAACAGTCAATATATTTTTATCAAATGCTTTGATCACTCCCATCATCTTTTTTACTTCTTCAACCTGAACGGTCAAACTTGTCACCCCGACAACATCAGGTTTAAAATTATATAGAGTTTGCCGCAGATTATCTTCAATACGTAAATCAAGTATCTTGACTTCATGCTGCGGAATGCAGGCAGCTAAAATTTCCAGACCAAGCGGTTCCGCTCTAATTATGGGATCGTACCCTACAATACTTGGATTATCCCCGGGTTTTATTAGCAGTACTCTCATTACGGCAACCTCGCCACATCTACCCAGTTAAGATAATTGCTTGTTACTTTTACCGTCAGGGGCAGATATTTAAAAAAAAGTTTTTTATATTTCCATACTCTTTTGGGAAAAGTTTTCTTATAATGGTTATTTAGTTCGGTATATATCCAGGATAATCCGTCTTTCAGCTCTTCCGGGCTCATCTGCATTGGCTTGAAATTACAGTTATACCAGGAATATTTTGACCAGTCATAATTATTAATTCTTCCTTCCTTTTCCATTTTTTTAAAAAGTTCCGTTCCCGGATAAGGGGTTAGCAGATAAAGGATAGAATCATCCAGATCTACCTCTTTTATCATATTTAATGTATTTTCAAA
>PWOI01000146.1 GCA_003557485.1 Elusimicrobiota bacterium
AAAATGGAAGAAACAAAGTCTGAAAAAAATGAAAAATTTATGGAGAGAATTGAAGAGGTAAAATTATCGGAGGAATTGGTGGCTCAATGACTTTTACAGAACATTTGGGATTGACTCAAAAAATAAAAATGATTGTTGGAATCAAAATAAAATAAAGTGGTTTTCTCATAACAATAAGAGTATATTAAGCTTTACTAATATATGTCAAATATATATGTCAAAATCATAAACTATGTGAAAGAAGCGCAGGCTTCAATAAAACCTTGAGAGAGATCCTTATGATTTCTGTAAAACCCTGTTATTCCTAAATTACAGCGTGCAGGCATGCCAAATTTTAAAGAAATTACGGTAAAATTTTGGTATGATATATTTATGGATGTTAAAAAGAATAAACTTACTGAAGAAGAAAAGAGGGTGATTATAAATAAAGGTACGGAAGCTCCGTTTACCGGGGAGTATCTAAATAACATAGAAAAAGGCTTTTATTTATGCCGGCAATGTGATGCTCCGCTATACCATTCAAAAGACAAGTTCAAATCCGGGTGCGGATGGCCCAGTTTTGATGATGAAATACCTGAAGCGGTGAGAAAAGGCCCGGATGCAGATGGGTTCCGGACAGAAATTACCTGCGCCCGCTGCGGAGGGCATTTGGGTCATCTTTTTTTAGGTGAAGCTCTAACTCCTAAAAATGTCCGTCATTGTGTTAATTCTATATCACTGAAGTTTGTTACGGATAAAAACAATGATTAAAAAAATTGTTTTGGCCGGTGGATGTTTTTGGGGTATGCAGGATCTTTTCCGCAAAAAAGACGGAGTCCTGCAGACCCGTGTTGGATACACCGGGGGAAAGAACTCAGATCCGACTTATGAAAATCATCCGGGACACGCCGAAGCTGTAGAGGTTGATTACGATGACCGGGTGACATCATATAAAGAGCTTCTCGATTTTTTCTTTCGCATTCATGACCCTACAACATTAAACAGGCAGGGCAACGATATAGGCAGTTCATACCGCTCGGCAATTTTTTACGGCAATGAAGAAGAACGCAAACAGGCTGAAGATTTTATTAAAATAGTTAATGATTCGGGCAGATGGCAGAATCCTGTTGTCACAACACTGGAGCCGCTAAATGTATTTTACCGCGCCGAAAAATACCACCAGGATTACCTTAAGAATAATCCGGGAGGTTATACCTGCCATAAAATAAGGTTTCCCGGGTATAAAGGTTGAAAACTCAAAACCGGAAATTGTTGATGTAAAAAGTTAAAAGAGAAAAGGAGTTAATTTTATGCTGATAGTATATTCTCATCCTAACAGGGAAGGCCATTGCGGCTTTATTCTTTCGGCTCTGGAAAAGAATCTTAAAGAGAGAGAGATTAAATATGATATAGTTGATTTATACAGGGAAAATTTCGGTCCGGTTATGAATCCTGCCGAACATTATACCTCAGGCCACAGGGAAATTGCTCCCGAGGTTCTTAAAATACAGGATAAAATCAGGGATTCAAAAATAATTGTTTTTATTTATCCAACCTGGTGGCAGAATGTTCCTTCTATACTTAAGGGTTTTATAGACAGGGTTTTTACCCCGCATTTTGCCTACAAATACAAGGGGAAGATTCCAAGAGGGCTGCTGAAAGACAAGAAGGCGCTGATACTTACAAGTACGGGAGCTCCCAGGATTCTTACAAAAATAACTTCCGGAGACAGGAGCGTAAAAGTCGTTAAAAAAGATATACTTAAATTCTGCGGTATAAAGTCAAAAGCTTTTGTCGTAGATAAAGCTTTGAAGCTTACAGATTCCCAGGAAAAAAAGATAGAAAGAAAAGTGGAGCTTGCAGTAAAATATTTAATTAAATAAAAAAATTTCATTTCATAATAACCATGAAAATCGGATACCCATGTATAAATAATTCAATAGGCTGTAAATCTTCAAGAACTTTCAGGTTAAGAAACTACAGCCCGGAAAAACTTGTAGAAATAGTAAGTGGAAATCTTGAGTGCCTTCACAGGACACTGCTTTTCAATATTGAAAACAGTATTTTTTCCTTCCGGATCACTTCTGATCTTGTGCCTTTTGCCTCGCATAAGGTATGCAGCTATAACTGGGGGAAACATTTCCGGGAAGATTTTAAAAGACTAGGGGATCTTATAAGTAAAAATAAAATAAGAATATCAATGCATCCGGACCAGTTTGTAATATTAAACGCCCAAAAAGAAGATATAAAATTTAACAGCATCAGAGAACTTCAGTACCACGCCAGTGTAATGGACCTTATGGGTTTGGATCAAAAGGCAAAAATACAGATTCATGTCGGAGGTGTGTACGGGGATAAAAAAACCTCTATAGAAAGATTTATAAAAGTTTACAAGACTCTGGATAATAAAATCAAAAACAGGCTTGTAATAGAGAATGACGAGAAAAGTTATAAGGCTTCCGACTGTCTTTATATAAGTTCTAAAACCGGCATTCCTGTGCTTTTTGATTATTTTCACCACAGATTAAATAATAACGGGGAAGATACCGGAGAACTTATTAAGACAATTGTTTCAACCTGGAAAAGGAAGGACGGTCCGGCTATGATGGATTATTCCAGCCAACTTCACGGGGAGCGGCGGGGAAGGCACGCAATGAAGATTGATTTAACTGATTTTAAAAAGTTCCTCAACATAGTTAAAGATAGTGACGCGGATATAATGCTGGAAATAAAAGACAAGGAAAAGAGCGCCATAGAAGCGGTTAAAATTCTGAAAAAAGAAAAGTTAATTTAAAAGAATACTGTTTCTAGTATCTTTTATTTATCACGCATTTAAATATAATTGTTTTTAAATGAAATATGCAGGTGATTAAATGAGAATAGATATAAGGTTTTTAATATTTGGATTACTAACAATTTTCTGGCTGGCAGAATTTATAGTTTTTCCCTCTCCAAAAAACGGCACAGGCAGAGGGAATATAAGTTTTTACCTGGTCCTTGCGGGAATAGTTCTTTCTATCTCTTTTTCTGTCATAATGAATCTAAGTGAAAAGGGATTGATAACAGGAAATCCAGGAGAAGTGTTACGCACCTCTTCGCTTTTTCTATATTTATATGGAGTATTTCTGAGATATAGGTCCTCAAAACTTCTTGGTAAAAATTTTTCAAGGAATATAAAAGCAGAAAGAGAACAGGCTCTCGTTTCAAGTGGCCCTTACAGAATTTTCAGGCACCCTTTATATATAGCTTTGATGATTTTAGTTGTATCAGTATCGATGTTTCTTCAAAGTTTTCCGGGGATAATCTTTTCCCTTGTAGTAATGGCGGTTGTTTTAGGGATAAGGATTAATGAAGAAGAAAAAATAATGGAGGATAAGCTGGGAGAAAGATATACACGCTGGAAAGATAAAAGGTATATTCTTCTTCCTTTTATATTCTAATGAATAAAAAAATAGTTGTAATAGGAGGTGGTTTGGGAGGCATATCTACGGCTGTAACTCTCAGAAATACCGGCTATGAAGTTGAGCTTTACGAAAAGAACAGCCATCTTGGAGGAAAGCTTAACGTACTCAAAAAAGAGGGGTTCTCTTTTGACCTCGGGCCTTCCATACTTACCTTTCCGCATATATTTGAAAAGCTTTTTAAAGAAGCCGGGAAAAATATGGAAGACTATTTAAAAATTGTTAAGCCCCGGATAGACTGGCGCTGTTTCTTTGAAGACGGGGAAAAAATTGATCTTCTGCAGGATATAGAAGAAATAAAAGAATCCAGCACCTGCCTTTCAGATGAGGATATTGAAGGCCTCCGAGAATTTCTTAAATATTCCGAAAAACTTTATGATGTAGTAAAACAAGGTTATTTTGATAAGGGTGTGGATACATTTTCCCAGGCTTTAAAAACCTATGGCTTATGGAGAAGCTTGTCTGGGTTTGATATTTTTTCAACAATGCATCAGGGGGTGGCAAGGCATATAAAAAACAGGCATCTCTGCCACGCAATTGATTTCTTTATCAAGTATGTAGGTTCTTCTCCCTACCGGGCGCCGGCTGTTCTTAATATGATTCCTTACGGTCAGTTTAAATTCGGACTCTGGTATGTAGAGGGAGGTATGTATAACCTGGCGCTGGGCCTGAAAAAACTGATGGAAGATACAGGCGTTAAAATAAATTTAAATACAAAGATAGAAAAACTTAAAATTACAGGAGGGAAAATATCGGAAGCATTTACTTCCGAGGGGGCAAAGATAAAGGGAGACATATTTGTCAGCAATATGGAGGTTGTTCCCGCATACAGTACTCTTACGGTTGAAGATGAGAAGTTTCTTAAAAAATACAATAAGTTCGAACCGGCCTGCTCGGGCCTGGTTCTTCACCTTGGCACAGATAAAGAGTTTCCTGAGCTTGCGCATCATAATTTCTTTTTCTCCGGGGATCCGGAAAAGCATTTTGATGATGTATTCGTCAAAAAAATACTTCCCCGGGACCCGACAATATATCTTGTGGCCCCCAAACGCACCGATAATTCGGTGGCCCCCGAAGGCTGCGATAATATAAAAATACTGCCTCATATACCATATTTGCAGGATAACCCTTTCTCAAGGGAAGATTATATGCTTTTGCGGGAAAGGGTACTTGATAAACTCCAAAGGATGGGAATGAAAGACCTTAAGAAAAGTATTGTATTGGAAGATATGTGGACTCCCGAGGATATTGAAAAAAACTATCTCTCCAATCGCGGCGCTATTTACGGCGTTGTTTCGGATAAAAAGAAAAACATGGGGTTCAAGGCGCCAAAAAGAAGCAGAAAATATCCCAATCTCTACTTTGTCGGTGGCAGCGTAAACCCGGGAGGAGGCATGCCTATGGTAACCTTATCCGGACAGCAGGTTGCCGGGTTTATAAAAGAAGATAATGATTGAAAATATAGTAAATTCCCAAAAGAAATATTTTAAACAGGGAAAAACGCGCAATATAGATTTTCGTATAGATAATCTTAAAAAACTGAAATCTGCCATACTTAGAAGCGAAGATAATATAATGGAGGCAATATCCCGTGATATGGGAAGGCCCGCTACAGAGATATATACAAGCGAAATATATACGGTTATATACGAGCTTGATCTTTTTATTAAAAAATTAAAAAAATGGACAAGGCTCCGAAAGGTAAAGACACCTCTGGCTTTAAAACCGGCCCAAAGCCGCATTTTTTTAGAGCCCCTGGGTACGGTTTTAATACTGTCTCCCTGGAATTATCCTTTCCAGCTGTCATTTGCTCCCCTTATAGGAGCTTTGGCAGCCGGAAACTGTATTGTTATTAAACCCTCTGAGATATCCTCAAATACGTCAGGGGTGATAACCCGAATTATAAATGAAAATTTCAGCGGTGATTACATATACTGCGTTGAAGGCGGCTCCGATATTGCAGAGGAATTGACAAAGCAGCCATTTGACCATATCTTTTTTACCGGCAGCGGTGAGATAGGGAGGGAAGTTCTTAAAAACGCAGCTTTTAACCTGGTTCCCGCAACCCTGGAACTGGGAGGTAAATGCCCCTGCATAGTGACCGGTGGCGGGGATATAAAAAGAATTGCCAGGAGAATAGCCTGGGGAAAATTTTTTAACGCCGGCCAGACCTGTATGGCTCCGGATTATATTTTAGTACACAAATCGGTTAAAGAAGAGCTGTTAAAAGAAATAAGATTATGTATAAAAAATTTTTACGGTCAGGACCCTTCAAAGAGCGGAGATTACGGCAAAATAATAAACCGTAAACATTTTGACCGGATATTAAAACTTGTAGAGGGTAAAAATATTGCTGACTTTAAATTTAACCGGGAAGATCTCTATATTTCCCCTACGGTAATAGATGACGTTTCCCGGGATGATGATATTATGAAAAACGAGATATTCGGCCCGATTCTTCCTGTGCTGGAGTACGACAATATGGATGAGGTTACCGATTACCTGGCTCTGCAACCCACCCCGCTCAATATTTACCTTTTCACTTCAAATAAAGGAAAAATAAAGAAAATAATAGAAAATACAAGATCGGGGTCAGTTACAGTAAACGATGTTATTGTGCAGGCGTTTTCCCCCTATTTGCCTTTCGGGGGTATTGGGGAGAGCGGTATGGGAAAATACAGGGGAATGAACTCCCTTTTAACTTTTTCAAACAGAAAAAGCATTATGAAAAGAAGTTTTTTTATGGATTTAAGTTTCAGGTATCCTCCCTATAAAACGGCTATAAGCAGGTTAAAGAAGTATTTAAAAATATTGAGGTAAAATATGAAAAATAAAAAAATTGTAATAGTAGGAGCAGGTCCGGGCGGCCTTACCATCGGAATGATTTTAGCGCACCGCGGGGCTGATGTTGAAATTTTTGAAAAAGAGGACCGCCCGGGGGGAAGAAACAGGGATATAACTCTGGGGGATTTTAAGTTCGATACGGGGCCGACCTTTCTTATGATGAAATATGTTCTGGAGGAAATGTTTCAGGAAACAGGCCGCCGCGCTTCTGATTATATGGAGTTTGTAAAACTTGATCCTTTCTACAGGTTACAGTTTCCTGATAAAAGATTTTATCCTTCCGGAAATATGGAAAAGATGAAAGATCATATATCGGATATTTTTCCCGGTAACGAAAAAGGGTTTGAAAAATTTATGAAAAGAGAGGGGAAGCGTTTTGAGAGCCTCATCCCCTGCCTGCAGAAGGATTACGCAAAACTGCGGGCTTTCCTGGCTCCCATATTTCTCAAGGCTGCGCCCCGGCTAGCAGTAGGCAGAACTCTCTACGGGAACCTGGGAAGGTATTATGATTCAGATGAACTTAAACTGGCTTTCACTTTTCAGTCAAAATACCTGGGCATGTCTCCCTGGGACTGCCCCGCGCTCTTTACTATTCTTTCCTATATGGAGTACAAGTATAATATTTATCATGTTACGGGCGGGCTCAACATGATATCAAAAGCAATGGAAAAGGTCTTTAAGGAGGAAGGGGGAAAGGTTCATTATAACTCCGAGGTAAAGAGAGTTATAAATGAAGGAAGGAAGGTAACTGGAATTGAACTTAAAGACGGAAGAAAAGTACCAGCTGACGAGGTGATAATAAATGCAGATTTCGGGTATGCGGCTACAAATCTTATGCCCGTTGAAAAGCTTAAAAAATGGTCACCGGAAAAACTCCAAAAGAAAAATTTTTCCTGCGGAACGTTTATGCTTTACCTTGGGCTGGATAAGAAATACGAAACTGTAAACCACCACAATATTATATTTGCTGACAACTATAAGGATAATGTTGAGACTATGTTTAATGAACATAAAATGACGGATGATTTTTCATTTTATATTCAGAACCCCTCCGTTACAGACCCCACCCTTGCTCCCGAAGGAAAGTCGGCTGTATATGTTCTTGTTCCTGTGCCGAACAACAGAAGCGGAATAGACTGGAATAAAGAAGGTCCGCTTTTCAGGGAAAAGGTTATAGACAAGATAATTCAAAAGACAGAGATGAAGGATATAAGGAAACATATAGTAGCGGAAAAAGTGACGACACCCAGAGAGTGGGAAGATAATTATAACGTATATATTGCCGCCGAATTCAACCTGGGGCACGACCTTAACCAGATGCTCTATTTCCGGCCCCATAACAAGTTTGAAGAATTAGAAAATCTTTATCTTACCGGCGGAGGAACTCATCCGGGAAGCGGACTTCCTACAATATATGAGTCCGGCAGAATCTCTGCCAACCTGATTTCTAAAAAATACGGGCTCCCATATAAAAAGCCTTCTTTTGACCCCAAGAAGATTCTTGAAAATGCATAAAGAAGTTTTTGAATTACCATAATTTTGCAAATTCCTTTATGTGTAAGTGAAAATTTATGCAAACAGTTAAAATTGTTCATAATATAGATTTGACACAGATAGAAACAACCTGTATATTTTCATTGAAGTTTTAAGTTTTTGTAAGGGTCTCAGTAATAGATTCCAATATTAAAAGGAGTATAATTATAAGATGAAAAAAATTGCTTCAGGAAAGACAAAGGATGTTTTTGAAAAAGAAAACGGGAACCTGGTACTCTTTTTCAAGGATGATGTAACCGGAGATGAAACCGGGGTAAACCCCGGGGCCAACCAGGTTACGGGTCAGATTAAAGGCAAGGGAAGGATGTCATTTGAACTCACCTGCTATTTCTTTAACCTGCTGAAAGAAAAGGGTATCCGCACACATTTAGTTGAAGCTGATATGTCTGAGGCAGCAATGGAGGTCAAAAAAGCTCAGGTTTTCGGAGCCAGCGGCCTTGAGTTTATATGGAGGTCTGTTGCCTGCGGCAGTTTTTACAGGCGCTATCAAACACTGATAGAGAAAGAATTCCAGCCGCTTAAAGAACCCGTGGTTGAAATAACCCTTAAAGATGATGAAGGCGGCGACCCTCTTATTAACAGCAGCAGCCTTGTCGGACTGGGTCTCTTCACTAAAGAGCAGGTTCAGGAACTGATTGAAATGACCAAAAAGGCAATAGGCTACATAGATGAGGACCTTGCCAAGAAAGGCCTTAAGCTGCTTGATATAAAGATTGAGTTTGGAGATATCGGAGGTTTTGGTATTATAGACGAAATATCCGGCGACTCAATGAGAGTCTCTTCCGATAAGGGGGTCCTTTCTCACGAAGAACTTTACCAAAGCATACTCGGAAACGGACATAATATAAAAAATTAGGGCAGCGGACTTAGAAAAATTACGATGTGTGAAGGCTTTTAAGGTTGCCGTTTCTTGAAAGCATCTTTGCCACCCACCTGGTGCTTTCAAAACTGTTTAGAACTATCATAAGTATGACTGTGATAGGAACGGCAAGAAACAGTCCCGGAAGTCCCCATATCGCTCCCCAGAAAACAAGGGAAAGGACTATTACGAGAGGACTTACATTAAGGGATTTTCCCAGAAGAGCCGGGTCAATAAAGTTGCCAACAGTCATCTGTATGGCTCCTATGCCTATAAATGTCATAACAGCAGGCCGCAGTGTATCAAACTGAAGAAGGGCAAGAAGCACCGGCATAACCGTTGCAATAAGGGAGCCTATATTAGGGATAAAATTAAGGATAAATATAAGAAGTGCCCAGAAGCTGGCAAATTCCAGTCCTACCCATTTCATCACGCCCCAGGATGCAACCGCTGTAATAAAACTTACTAGAGATTTTACACCTACATAGCGCCTGATATCCCGGTCAATTGCCGAAAGAATATCTTTTATAAGACGGTAATTTTTATCGTTTCCCGCCGCTTTTTCGATTTTGCTGTTAAAGTACTTCTGTTCCAGAAAGAGAAATATCAGATATATCAGTATAAGCCCTATATTACCAAGTGTTCCGGTCAGTCCCATAGCCGCCCGTTGAATAACCCGTGCAATATTCAGTTCCTGGGTAAGCCAGGTTACTACCGGAATTTCTTCCGGCTTTAATCCGAACGGAAGGTCCAGCAGGAGTCTTTCAAGGTTTCGCTGGTACTGGGGAGCGACTTCAATTATTTTTGATACATTGACAACTATAATGCCGGCTACAATATTAAAAACCTGGATAATAATGAGAAGGGCCACAAGGATTCTAATCCACCTGGGAATCTGCAGCTTACGTATGCGTATCTTTGACATCGAATGCTCAAGAACATTTATCAGGTACCATAAAAGAATAGCAAAAACAAACGGTATAAGAAGATAGTCCGCTATGGTAAGGAAATAAACGGCCATCGTGCCGATTACTACCCATGCGGCCGCATGAAGCGATTTTATGTAGATATCCTTACTTTTATCCATCAAACTTAATTATACTTCTCAGTTCTTTTAAATCAACGTTTGATGCCGAGTTCTTTTTCAATTAAAAATTTGTTTTTTATCAGCAGGTTCATATAAACAAGTTCCAGCTCTATCATCTCCGAATCTGCTTTTCTCAGCCATTCAGAGAGCCAGGCAAACCTTATGGCTATAATAAGGTCCAAAAAATATTCCCAGCTTTTTTCTTCAGTAAAATTTTTACTTATAAGTATTGCCGTGAGAGTTTTAAGAAGTCTTCCCGTAAGGGCGCCGGGATTTTCTATGCCAACGCATCCTGCAAAGTTAGCAATATCGTAAAGGGCAGGTTTGTATCCCAGAAACTCCCAATCTATTACTCCTTTGATGGAATTTCTGTCCCAGAGTATATTTATAGGGTGCAGGTCTCCGTGACAGAACTCTGTCTGCAGAGAGTCATGATATTCAAAAAAAGAATTTTCAAGATAATCCTTGACATGCTGAAGTTGCGCAAATAATTCCCCGTTATTTTTTTCGATCTGAACCATAAGGCAGCGGATATAGTTTTTTATTGAGAAGGCCTGCTTCGGAAAAGAGATCCCGGCAGCTGATTTCTTTAAGTCCAGAATGATATTTGAGACTGCTTCTCCCCTCCACTGGTCATATATGTATTTTGGGCGTTCAAGCCCGAAGTTTTCAATAAACGGAGCAAGCTGCCAGAGGCTGTTATCACATTCAACAATTTTATTTCCTATATAAGGATAAGCATATTTAAAACCGTTTAACTGGAGATATTTTATTGAATCTATTATAAGCTGCTTGTGTTTTCTCTGCCGGGGCGATATCTGTTCCAGAATATAAATATCCCCGTTAACATCTTCAACGGCTATTCTGTAGATGCATCGTTCAGGGCTGCCCTGTATCTCTACTTCCAAAACTGTTTTTTTAAAATCAACCCGGAAGCATTTTAAAATTTTGCTGTAATTCATATGGTTTATTTCCTAAATAAATTTATTAATGTAAATAATAGTTAGCATAAGCGGTGCCTTTTTGTAAAGTTCTTTCTATGAATAATTGACAATTTTTTTAATTTACGGTAGCCTCTAATAAATCAAATGAAAAATAAAAGAATAACTACACTTATAAATATCATTGCTTTTACCGTTTTAACGGCGCATTTTGCCTTTGCGGAAAGCCTCGAGTTCCGGGCTTTTCCGGTATTTGGTTATACGCCGGATACCGACTTTATAATCGGACTTTCCGGTCTTGGTTTATTCTCCCTGGAAAATCTCCGTAACGAAACGCGCCCTTCAAACTTAATGATGTTCGGGAGCTATACGCTTAATAACCAGCATATGATGAAAGTTGAACACACGGTTTTCTTTCCGGGTAACACCTGGCTCATGGCAGGTGAAGCGGAAGTGAGAAAATACCCGGAACTATTCTGGGGAATAGGAAACAGCACTTCAGATAAGGATGAAATTAACAGTGAATACGGAAGGTTTTTGATTAAACAGAAAATATACCGGCAGATAGCAGGCGATTTTTTCAGCGGACCGATTTTAGAATGGAACCGTCAGTATAACCTGGAATTTGAAGAACCATTAAAAAGTGCGGATATAAAAGGATCCGGAGGCCATACAAGCCCGGGAGCGGGATGGGGTTTTCTTTTTGATGCACGAGACAGCTCGCTTGTTCCATCTGAAGGGTTTTTTGCTGAGGCTGCTTATATGGCCTACAGTAAAACGCTGGGGGCTGATTATAATTACAGCTCTTTTGATATGGACTTAAGAAAATATTTTCCGCTCAGTAGAGGTAAGCGAAATGTCTTTGCGATGCAGCTTCTGTCGGAAAACTCCCGGGGGGATGTGCCTGTGGGAGAAATGCGTATGCTGGGCGGCCGGCAGATGCTCAGGGGTTATTACGAAGGCAGGTACAGGGACAAATCATACCTGGCGTTTCAATCGGAAATACGTGTCTCTCTTTGGAAAAGGCTTGGCGGGATATTTTTTGCCGCTGCCGGAAATGTGGGAAAAAATATAGAGGATATATTCACCGGAGATTTTAAATATACTGCCGGAGCGGGCATAAGGTATATGCTTATAGCCAATAACGGGGGAAATTTAAGGTTTGATTACGGAATAGGGGAGAATACATCAGGGTTTTATATAACCTTTGGCGAAGCTTTTTAATTGACTTTTTTTAAAAAATAAAATACAAAAATGTTATGAGTGAAAAAGATAATAATTTAAGGTATTCAAAATGTAACTTCAAATCAAAACCTTCCTTTGAATTTTTTTCCTCAGAAAAATACTTAAGCAACTTAGAATTCAAATCTGTCCTGGCAGGCATCTCAAAAGCACAACTCTTATGATACTGCT
>PWOI01000154.1 GCA_003557485.1 Elusimicrobiota bacterium
CCTGGCAGGGTTCCTCATTAGCCGGTGTCTCCAATAGCTCAAATTTTATATCCATCGATCTCTCCTTTCTGTCTGAATCATACCGTAGTCTCTGACTCTTTGTCAAGTCTACCACAAATGGAGACCGCTTGTCAAGTAGGCCCTTAGGCTCGATCAAAAAGTTATTCACTCACGTTTTTTGTCAGGCTGAAAAACGGTGGAAAATCATTATTGAATAACTCCATAAAGTCTTACTGCACAACACTTTAGCTCTTCCTTAATTAGTTAGACTAACTAATGATTCAATCATTACGTCAGTGTAATCACTGAATATGAATCACTAAAATAAGGCGATTTTATCTATTTAGGTATACCTAAAACCGTTCTCTTTTTAGACCGTTCCTCTCTCCCCTTTTTATAGGAAAAGAGAAAATTTATTTTTACGTATAAAAGAGTAGATCTGGGCACTTCCGTCAGGGGTCGATAGGGCCTAAGTGCAGCGCTAGCATGCAGTTACTAGACCGTTCGGTTAGTACGGAATACATTTTATAAACCTAAGAGCCTTAGGCCCTTAGAGCTAAACGCGAAACAGTGGTTTAAAAACGTGAAAAGAATAAAATACCTACTAGCAATACTATTATCCATTAATCCTATCACTTGACAAACAAAATCCCCTTTGGTATACTGTCTCTGTAGCCGGGAAAGTACCCCCGATAACGACTCAGAAAGGAAAGAGCGGATGCATTATTTCTGTCATAAAGACCCCCCGTTAGTGCTATCAATAGAAAAAAGGGAAAAATTATGGTACTACACTATCTTAGGTCACGAGCACAAAAACTGGCGCTTGACATTCGAGAGCAACGTGTGTTATACTACTCTTACTGAAGCGAAGGCCGAGGGCCTAAGGACCTTAGAAAGGATAAAGCGAATGCTAGAACGAACCGCCTACGACCTAGGACCGTTTAGAGTACATCTGGATCAGAACTTTAATCTATCCTGGATTTGGTCTATCGAGTATAAGGATATTGCCCATGTACTAATAAAGCGCTCGATACGTACGTACTTAGATCGATACGAAGCAGAACTTGATGCAGCCACAGCAGCTAAGGACCTTAGGCCCTTAGTAGATAGATTGAAGGGAGAAATCGATGCTTAACAAACCATCAACCTGGTACCAGCAGTACGATACCGACGAATACACAGTCACCCTAATGAGGGATGCAGAAGGCTGCCGTATTGTGATTGATTCCGACGAATTAGAGGGCGAGATCAATCTATTACTCACCCTCCGGCGAGACATAGAACCTGCGGACCTAAGGGCCATGGCAGAGGGCGTATTTAAGTACTTGAAAGGAGTAGTATGAAGTGCTTAGAATGTGGTCATAAGACAGTACTAATACTGACGGTTGAGGAAGGGTATGTGTGTTATTGTGCGGGCTGTCTTTCGGGAATTGACGATGAATATACTCGTCCAACGCCTGAGGAAGCTCTTAAAACCTGGCTTTATAATAACAATCCTCAGAATGTTATCAATGAGTCAGTTACGAATATTCGTAAAGCCTTAGGGATTACGAAGTGTAGGTACTTAGGCCCTTACCCCGAGACGATTAAGATGCTTGCAGAAGAGAGAGGATTGAGTAAGGGTTATTTAACTTCGCTAAACCCCCGTTATACGTACATGATTGATCCTCTTCGAGAAGACGACCTAAGCGCGGAGGATGTAAGATTCCTGTACAAGACGTTCAAGGTTCCTCTAGAGCTACTGTACTACACACCGGAAAGAATGGAGAAGTTTTTATGCAGTGGAAGATAGTAGATGACAATAAAATCATCGCCGAAACCGAGTGTAGGGGCTGTAACGTCAGCGTTACGGTGTACATGGTAGAGAATAGCTATTGCTATGATCTCATCGTATCGCATGACCTAACCCAGGTAATCGTGACCCAACTTAACCCCATAGTTAATGGGGTCTTATCCGAAATCGAGGGGGTTATTCACAAAACCCTCGAACTTGTAAAGGAGATACAATGAAACCATTCAACCATAGCTACTGTGAGCACTGCGGGTTTATTAACTGGGAAAGGTTAGAACCGGACCTATATTTATGCAATACCTCCTATAACGGCTACACTGTGGTAGCTAGTATTTCAGCAGATATGGCCTACGGAGAGTTTAAGTATGATGTTAACATACTTAAACCTAATCCAGGGCCTACGAACACTAAAGCCCTTATCCTTATTTTCGAAGGATCAACCGAACTGTTACCATTGCATACGGTACGTAAGTTGGTCCAAGTACAGTGGGAGGAAGCGATCGATGCGATTAGACATTGACAACGAAAGAACGATCATCCTTAGTAATAGTGAGACTACGCTCACTATAACAGTAGAGGAAAAAGATAGTAAGTATGTCCTGAAGTACACCGACGGAGAAAATGAGACCGAGTGCGAAGAGCACTTTGATTCAGAGGCTTTTGCCTACCTACTTGGTCTTAATATCGCCCTAGAGCTCACCAAGGAGTTTTACACGCACCAATGGTTTCCTATGCCAGACAGCCCACCAGAGTCAGATTAGGCGAGCAAACAATACGGATTGAGGGATTAGACCTGACCCTAACTCTCGATCCGTCCATAGAGCCTAAGGTCCTAAGTCACTATGTATGTAAGTGGCTAAGCGAGAGAGAAATAGAGGATTATCGACTAGAGGATGGAGGCCATCTTTATCGGAATAGACTACCCCTTGAGCTACGATTTACGTTAAGTCAATTTTGTTTGGGGAGCTATACTTATTTCGTGGTTGATAGTACCTTTCCTCCTCCCGACATAATCATACGCCTACTCTTAGCACTAGCCGAGTATAAAGCCGTGGAGGGTTAGATGAAGAAAACAGAAGCCATAAAAGCATTTCTTGATGCCTACACTTGGCCCGATTTAGCAGAACTATACAACTACTCTATGGAGGTCCAGGTCAATGTTCTACGTGGCACGGGGGACCCAATAGAGGGGGAGTATAGAGGTAAATTCTGGAGGGGCTATACCGATGGTGTACAGGTGTGGAAGTCTTTTCGTATCCCCTATAATGCTTCGAGTAAC
>PWOI01000100.1 GCA_003557485.1 Elusimicrobiota bacterium
CATCCATCAAAGACCTTATCGCAGTCTGTTCGCTGCTGGATCTTCTTGTTTCAAACGATTGCGGGGTTATGCATATAGCCTCTGCTGTCGGAGCCGGTGTTGCTGTTATTTACGGCGCGACAGTCCCCGAACTGGGGTTTACTCCCTGGGGCCTGCACAAGACAGTACAGAACATCAGTCTTGAATGCCGCCCCTGCAGCCTGCATGGCCCCAGAAAGTGTCCCAGGAAACATTTTAAATGCATGACGGAAATCAGCCCGGAAAATGTTATCAGGGCAGCAGAGGGCCTTTTAGAAAAAAATGGGAAAAGATAAAAAAAGAATACTTCATATAGTTAATATACCATGGTTTTCCGGCCTTGGTTCATATGCCCGTGATATGGGATATTATATGGAAAAATCCGGCGCGAGGGTAACTTTTGCCGCAGTAAGCCCTTCCCGTCTGAGCAGCCGCCTGGAAAAAGAGTTTGAGGTTATTCCTCTTCCGGGCCGGGGCACTATCCAGACTCTCCGTGGAATATTCAGGCTGCTGAGAGTAATCAATAATTTTGATGCGGTTATATCCCATTCCGGCAGTTCTTTCTTTATGGGTTCGGTAATGAAACTTTTCAGAAGTAAAATAGTTCTTGTAAGGACCCGCGCCGAAAAAGGGGCTCCCAGGAAGAATTTCTTTAACAGGCTGCTGCATATATGGGGAGATGCGGTTGTCGTTGCTACCGAAAAAATACGCGAACGGTTTTTATCTATAGGGTGCCGCCCGGAAAAAATACTCGTTCTTTCTCCTGTGGTAGATACAGCCAGGTTTCGATTTTCTCCGCCCCCCCACGGCAATGTCATATCAATTATCGGCCGCCTTGACAGGGTAAAAGGCCATGGAGTGCTTATAGAAGCCCTTCCGGCGATAAAAAAAATGGCGGGCAGCGTAAAAGCAGTATTTGCGGGCAGGGAGGTAAAGGTCAGCTTTGAAAGCCTGAAAAGTCAGGCCCGCGCGCTCGGGGTTGAAGGAGATATTCAGTACAGGGGAGAGCTCAGCAGTGAAGAGCTTTATGATTTGATGAAAAACTCGGCTGTGGGAATAATAACATCGCTGGGTTCAGAAGCAGTAAGCCGCGCAGCTTTAGAATGGCTTTCATGCGGAAGGGCTGTGGTATCTTCCGATGCCGGATGCCTCGGGGAATTTCTTGGCGGAACAGGCGCTGCTTTCATATATCCCAGAGGAGACAGCAGTGAGCTTGCATTGAAGACCGCGGAGATTTTAAATGATCGGGACCTTATGTCCCGGATGTCAGAAAAAGCAAGAAAGCTGGCTGAAGAAAGGTTCTCTCCGGATGCATATATGGAAAATCTGAATAAAATATTTAATATAATAAAATGAATAAGATTACAGCAGCAATAATAACATTCAATGAAGAAGGCAATATTCACGCTGCCCTTGAGAGCGTGAAATGGGCTGATGAGATAATTGTAGTAGACAGCGGCAGCAGTGATAAAACAGTTGAAATATGCAGAAGTTATACAGATAAAGTTTTCGTAAATCCCTGGCCCGGTCATGTGCAGCAGAAAAATTTCGCTGTCGATAAATCATCAAACGAATGGATAATTTCTATAGATGCTGATGAGCGTGTAAGCAGCCTGCTTGCCTCTGAAATTAAAAAAGAGCTCCGCTTGCCGCGCGCTGACGCTTACCAGGTAAACCGCAGGTCGTTTTACCTTGGAAGATGGATAAACTTCAGCGGCTGGTATCCCGACAGGAAGGTGCGGGTTTTCCGTAAAAGCCGAGCGCGGTGGGGCGGAATTAACCCGCACGATAAAGTTGTAGTCCGCGGCTGTGTAAAACGCCTTGAAGGTGACCTGTATCATTACACCTACCGGAATATTTCTCATAATGTTCAGGCAATCAATAGTTTTACCGATATAAGTTCAAGAGAATATCTCCTAAAAAGGAAAGGTTCATCCTTTGATATGGTACTGCGGCCTCCGATGGCTTTTATAAAGAAGTTTTTTATTAAACAGGGTTTCAGGGACGGAATACCCGGCTTTATAATCGCGGTCTCTACTGCTTACTATGTCTTTCTTAAGTATGCCAAGATCTGGGAGCTTAAAAACGTGCCTTCAGAAGAGAATGGAAAAGATTAAGCTTGGTTTTGTAATACATACCTTTGACGATTCCAGAGGCGGAAAGGAAGTTGTCGCCTGGAATCTTGTGACGCGGCTGCTTGAAATGGGTGTCAGAACAGAACTTATATGCAGCCGCCACAAGAACATTGAGCATCCTCTGCTTAATATTCATAAAGTCCCTGTGCCCGGAAAACAGATTGGACTTGACGGCCTTTTTTTTGCCCGCCGCGCTCTCAGAAAAATTAAAGAACTGGATATAAATATAGTCTATACAAACGGCAAAAGCGGTTTCGGGGAGGTTGTACGCCTGGGCGGCCTTCCCCATAAGGTTCATATAAGGACGCGAAGCCTGGCCATGAAAAACCCTGTCAAACGCAGGCTTTATTTATTAAAAAAGAAGATAAGCCTGAAAAACAGGGTTTCCCTTTACCTTGAGAAAAAAACATATACCAACCCCGGGATAAAAAAAGTTATAACATGCTCCCGCTATGTGAAAGAAAACCTGCTTGAGGCCTAT
This sequence comes from Elusimicrobiota bacterium, assembly GCA_003557485.1. Lineage (GTDB taxonomy): Bacteria > CG03 > SLGR01 > SLGR01 > PWQF01 > PWMP01. The sequence continues at coordinate 2,635 of PWOI01000100.1, forward strand.
CCCGAGCTTGAATCCGGCAAGGTTGAGGTTGTCTACAATGGTTTTAACTTTCTTCCTTACGATAAAGACCTTGCGCTCAAAAACAGAACGGAAATACGTAAAATACACGGCCTTTCTGAAAACGAGCCCGTCTACCTTTTTGCCGGTAATAATTTTGAAAGAAAAGGGCTGGACAGAGTTATTGAATTCCTGAAAATAAATCCGGGTGTTAAACTTATCGTTGCAGGGCGCGGGCGGCGCCGGAGATGCTCCTCTCATCTTAACAGCAGAATAATCTGGGCGGGTGAAACCCGGGATATTGTAAAGTATTACGACGCGGCGGATATACTTGTTCTGCCTTCAGCCTCTGACGGGTTCGGCCTTGTTGTACCAGAGGCCCTTGCAAGAGGCTGCTATGTAATGGTATCGAAGAATGCCGGCGCCTCCGAAATA
>PWOI01000028.1 GCA_003557485.1 Elusimicrobiota bacterium
ACAAAACCGTCTATCTCTTTTAAGAACATCCTGAAAGTTTCAGACGCTCTATATGGAAGATATGAGCCGCTGAATATATCTCTAAAAAGCTGTGGTATATGAGGGTTCTTGGGCATTTTTCGTATTGCCTCAGCATAAAGGTTAACCCTCTCTTCGCCGCTAAGTTGTGGGGAGAGGAGTTTTGACCAGGAATACTGCTCAAAGTCTTCTACAAAAAACGAGGGTTCCCCGCCTAATTCAACGGCTTCCTTATCCATATCATCCATAAACTTATACATTAAAGCTATGGTTATCTGTTCTACCTGTGCCTTGGGATCCGGAATTTTCCCTACAAGGATATCACGACATTTTTTTATCCTAGCTTTTGTGTCCTTATCTAACATTAATTTTGTTTCCTTTTTTAAATATATGCATTAATTGAAATATAATCTTTGACGTATTCCGGAACTATATCCCGCCATCCGTTTAAGGCTTTAAATTCATCTAGGGTAAGTTTTGGGTTATGGGCAAACCGGGCATACTGTTTATTTTCTACTATTTCCCTGATTTTATTATCAGTAACATAGGCTTTGAGATAATTTTTAATATACGGAATATATTTGCTCTCGGGTTTGTAGATTGAAATAAATTTATCCACCTCTTCTTCCAGCATTTCATCTTTTGATTTAAACTTTGGGATAACGCCGAATATATATTCTATAAACTCTCTCAGTGAAATCCTTCTGTCCGCTTTGACGGCTTTCCTCAGCTTTTTGAGATTAATATAATCTTCCGGCTTATCAAAGACTTCTTCCCTGACATACTCCTCTACCGCCGGGATATCTCCTTCTTCGTATTTTTTCTTTATAAACTCGTCTTTTTTTACCTGCTCTTTAAACCTGTCAAATAACTCCCTGTCAACTCTCATACCCTGGTATCCTATAGCTTCCTCATCAAAAGTTTTTAATGGATCCGGTTTGTATATCTTAATTTCATCTAAAGGTATCGGAGGTTCTCCGCCTGTCCCACCGGCCCCGGCAGTTTGAGGAAGCTTCAGTATTTCATCATAGTTAAATTTTTCTTCAAAATACTCCACATTGGCAAAGAAATCAAAAAGCTTAAATCTTTCTTTTTCAATTTCAATTTTTTCTTTATACGCACCCTCCTGTTTTGTATATTTAAAGGTAAATTTTCTTGTCCCCCTACCCTTTACCTGGACAAAATCTGTCGGTGAAAATATTGAACGCATAAGGCATATGTTCAATATATCCTTGCAGTCATACCCTGTCGTCATCATACCTACTGTTACACATATGCGTGTCTTACTTGACTTATAATTTTCAAGCATTTTTGTATAACCATTAAGATTATTATTCGCAAAATTAACCGTATACTGCTGAGCATTGGGGATTACGGAAGTAACCTGCACGGCAAAATCAGAATTATACTTGTCCGGGAACAACTCATCGGCGTATTCATTCAGAATCTGGGTGATTTTTGAAGCGTGGTTCTGGCTTACGCAGAAAACGACACTTTTTCCTATCTCGCCGCTTATAGGGTCTTTTAAGGCGTTTTCAAGAAAAGTCTTACAGAATATTCTGTTTGTTTTTTCAGAAAAGAATTTTCTTTCAAAATCTTTCTGATAAAATGTTCTTTCCTCGTCTTCGTCTTCTTCTGTGGGAACCATTATTGAATATCCCCTGTCTGACAATAATTGGGTAGTAATTTCCGTCCTCGCATCAGCAACTACCGGGTTTATCAGATAGCCGTCTTTGACTCCGTCTAAAAGGCTGTATCTAAAAGTCGGATCTCCGCTCTCACAACCAAACGTGCTGTAGGTGTCCAGCAACTGCCTTCTTTCCCACTTGCGCGGGTCAAGTTCGCTTATATCCTCAATATTTTTCAGGTAATCCTTAGGAGTAGCGGTCAGGCCTAATTTGTATCCTACGAAATACTCAAATACTGCCCGGCTGTTTCCGTTAATAGACCTGTGGGCTTCATCGGATATTATCATATCAAAATCAGTGGGGGAAAATAATTTCTGATACTTATTATTTGATGAGAGGCTCTGAACAGTCGACACAACTATTTCCGCCTTGTGCCAGTCATCCCTGTTCTCTTTGTAAATAACGGTGGTATAATCATTTTTTAAATAACCTACCATATTCTTGTAGGCCTGGTTTTCAAGTTCAATCCTGTCAACGAGGAAAAGAATTCTTTTGGCATTGCCGGTTTTAAGAAAAAGTTTTATTATTGCCGCCGAAACAAGGGTTTTACCTGTGCCGGTGGCCATTTCGAAAAGATATCTTTCCTGGCCCTGTTTTGCGGCATTCTGTAATGCCTTAACCGCATTGAGCTGGTAGGGTCTAAGAAATACAAGGTTCTTTTCGTATATGAATGCTTCCCTTTCATTCTCATCAAGCCATCTGGGATCGTCCAGGTACCCTGGATACTGTGTTAATGCAATGTAATCTTCCCTTACTTCTTTTTCAGCAAGTTTTTCGGGATTTGGTTTATAATATTTATAGTGGTTTGCCGATTCAGGGGTGGGAAATTTTGTTATAACCTGCGGATTTCCGTGTTCAAGGTTCCAGAAATAATGAATATTGCCGTTAGAGAGGATTACAAGCTTAACATTAAGGGATTGAGCATATCGTCTTGCCTGCTCCTTTCCAGAAAGAGGGTCTTTATCTTCGGATTTTGCTTCAAGGACAATAAAGGGGAAGCCTCTATCATCAAGTAAAAGGAAATCAACGTAACCGCTGGAAGTCCTCTCAAAATCTTTCCCAAATTCGTCAATATCTTTTTCTTTTATCTTTACATTCGGTTCCAGTTGAATATTTGCAGGCCCGTCTTTATCATCAAAAAATCGCCATCCGGCTTCTTGAAGAAGGTTATTTATCTTTATTCTGGCTTTAGCTTCTTTTTTCATTAATGCGATTTATTTCTTCTTTAGTTCATCCAAAGAAACACCCTCTTGATTCTTCCATTCAACCCATCCATTGGATGATCTCCCTAAAATGATACAAGCTGCTCTACTTGGAGAGTTGGCTTTGTAATCTTTTTTAAAAACATAACATCCAT
>PWOI01000081.1 GCA_003557485.1 Elusimicrobiota bacterium
GGAGAAATGAAGCTTTCCGGCGGGGTGACCTCTAAAGAAAAAATAATGGATATTTTAAAAGATAATGAATAAGAAGAAAGTTTTGTTTGTATGTATTCATAATAGCGCCAGGAGTCAGATGGCTGAAGCGTTTCTCAATCATTGCGGCGGGGAGTTTTTTGCCGCCGAGAGCGCCGGGATTGAGCCCGGAGAACTTAACCGCACAGTTGTGGAAGTTATGAAGGAAGCAGGCATTGATATTTCTTCCAATAAAACAAAAAGCGTTATGGGTATGCATAAAAAAGGGAGGGAATTTGATTATGTTATAGCTGTATGCGACGCTTCCGCAGCTGAAAGGTGTCCCATCTTTCCCGGAGGAGGAAAGAGAAAACACTGGCCATTCGAGGATCCTTCCGGACTTACGGGAAACGATGAGGAAAAACTTGCCGGGACAAGAAAAATACGGGACAGTATAAAAGCCCGTGTCATGCAGTTTATACGAGAGGAAAAAGGTTTGATCAATGAATAAAAGTAAATATAACATAAGTTTTTTTGAAAAATATTTAACTATATGGGTTATACTTGGAATAATCACTGGAATAGTTTTGGGAGCAGTTTTCCCGGGCGCCGCTTCATTTTTGGATTCTCTCTCAATAGAGGGTGTAAACCTTCCGATAGCTGTTCTGCTGTTTGGAATGATGTATCCAATTATGGTTCAAATTGACTTTGGAGAAGTGAAAAACGCTGTCAGGGCTCCTAAGCCGGTGATTCTGACTCTTGTGATTAACTGGGCGGTAAAACCGTTTACTATGTTTTTTTTCGCCTGGTTTTTTATGAGAGTAGTGTTTGCACAGTTTCTGCAGCCGGATATGGCAGGAGAATACATTGCCGGGATGATATTACTTGGGATTGCTCCCTGCACTGCTATGGTATTGGTCTGGAGTTATCTGGCTAAGGGTTTTATGGGGCTCACGCTGATTCTGGTAGCAGTAAATTCTTTAACAATGCTCATTCTTTATGCTCCTCTTGGAAACTTTCTGCTGGGAGTGGCAGATATGCCGATGCCTTTTATGACTATATTTTTAAGCATAATGCTATATGTGGGAGTTTCGCTTATAGCCGGTTACATATCCAGAACCAGTCTTATAAGGAGAAAAGGTATAGGGTGGTACGAGACTGTTTTTCTTAAAGATATGGGAACAATATCAAAGGCCAGCCTTCTTGTGACTCTGGTTTATCTGTTTATGCTGCAGGGCGGAGTAATAATTTCTGCGCCTTTTATTGTTCTTCTTATAGCTGTTCCTCTTTTAATACAGACAATTTTTGTTTTTGGTCTCGGTTACAAAACAGCGAATTTACTGGGGCTTACTTATGAGGAAGCTGCTCCCGCCGCGATGATAGGCGCTTCAAATCATTTTGAGGTTGCAATAGCCACAGCTGTAACGCTGTTCGGGCTGCGCAGCGGTGCCGCACTTGCGACAGTTGTAGGTGTTCTTATAGAGGTTCCGGTAATGCTTTTCCTTGTTAGAATATGTCTGCGTACCCGGGGAAAATTCCCTGCATTTGAAGGTGAGTCTTTAAGAAACGTATAATTTCTTTATACTTCGTAATTCTACAGTGCTAAGCTAGTAGTTTTCTTCTTTTATTAGTTCGGAAATAGTATTAAAATAGAACGGTAAGTATCTTGACAAAATACTAATATTGTTTTATAATTACTTGTGGAAGGGATATGATATGAGTAAAAAAACAGATAAAAAAACGCTCGACAGCGAAAACGTGTATAAGGATTTTGAGATAGATACTGACGAGCCCGTTTACACTACAGGAATAGTAAGCAGGCTCCTTAAAATTCCGGTATGGACTCTTAAAAAGTTTGACAGGGAAAAAATAGTTACGCCGAAAAGGCGGGAGGGGAACGACCGCCTGTATTCTAAAAGGGATTTAAGCCTGCTCTATTATTACTGGGGCCTTATGAAAAAGAAGAAAGTAAGGTTTGCAGGATTGAAGGTAATAAAGCAGATGAAAGAAGAGGATATGGATAAAACTTAAAAGGAGGTGTTTGAAATGGCGATGGTACCGTGGAAAAAAAGAGGTGAGTGGAATCCTTTCCGGGAGCTTGAAAGTCTCCACGACAGGATGAACCAGCTCTTTGATCTTTCTCTTTCGCGTGTGCCTGATGCGGAAAGGAGCCTTACTGCGGGACTGGACTGGGTTCCTTCTGTTGATGTTAAGGAGAAGAAAGACAAGATACTGGTCAAGGCCGAGATTCCCGGAATGAATAAGGAGGATGTGAATATTTCGCTGGAAGATGATACTCTTGTTATTAAGGGCGAAAAAAGACATGAAGAAAAGAAAGAAGACAAGGATGAAGGGTATTATTACCGCGAATGTTCATACGGATCCTTCCAGAGGGCCATTAATCTTCCGTCAAAGGTAAAAGATGACAAGATCGATGCTTCTTACAAGGACGGGGTTCTAACTGTAACTCTGCCCAAGGCGGAAGAAACAAAAACAAAACAGATAGAGATAAAGTAAATTGTCTTATCTGCCTTGAAAGGTGGTAAAAAACACGGGGACTGCATAAAAGCGGTCCCCTTTTTTTATCCTCTGTTTAGGACCTGGCTTATAGAATTGAAAAGGGCGTTTACGGCATGCCTTACAGCAGTTTCAATATAAAATGAATTATAAGAATAAGCGCCTGCCCATATTACTTCCCCGGTCTCCACATCAACCATTCTTGCGCTGATACCTACTTCCGCGTCAACCAGGAAAATTTCTTCTTTGACATTGCCTTCCCTGTCCCTTACGTATATCCTGTTTTTTTCATCGGGAACATAGCGGGTGACCGTACCCAGCATAAGGGCGTCTACTCCGAGTATCCTGCCCATTTCTTTTATTGTGTCAGGGTCTATGTTTCCGCTTCTCCAGAGGGCATGCTCACGTAAAACGTCTTCCAGGCGGGAACGTTCAACAACCCTGATACCTTCATTTAGAAACTGCAGGACAAACTCATCAGCAACCATATAGCCCGGATCATAACCGGATACAAAATCGACTCTTGAACTGTCAAACTTAAGTACGCC
>PWOI01000180.1 GCA_003557485.1 Elusimicrobiota bacterium
CCGGAAGCGCTTCTTCTTGCCGGGGTAATAATGAGCGCCCTGGTTTCATCTGTAACATTTGTGATAATGGTTCTTAACAGGGACACAATATATAGAGTGCTTTTTTTTCTTACCGGAAGCCTTCAATTTATAAACGCAAAAGAACTGGTTTTTGCTTCAGTAGTCACTGCGGCCGGCTTAATTATACTTCTTTTTAAATGGAGGCAGATGGATATAATGACTCTCGGCGACGATGAGGCCATATCTCTGGGTATCGACGCTCCGAAGGAAAGAAAAATTCTTTTTGCTGTTTCCACGCTGATAGTTGCGGCCGGCGTATCTGTTGCCGGCATTATAGGTTTTGCGGGACTGGCTGTTCCTCATATAGTAAGGCTTGCCGCAGGCGCATCGCACAGAAGGCTTATTCCTCTCTCAGCTCTTTTAGGAGCCGGTTTTCTTGTTTTCTGCGATGTGCTTGCAAGAGGGCTTTTCGCTCCGATGGAAATTCCGGCAGGCATAGTAACTGCGGTTTTCGGAGCGCCTTTTTTCCTTTACCTGCTTGTAAAAAGATGAATATAAATGTTAGCGGCCTGACCGGTGGTTATAAAAAAGGGTTTAAACTAAAGGATATTAACTTCAGCGCACCCACCGGAAGTTTTACGGGTTTGATAGGACCCAATGGCAGTGGAAAGTCAACGCTCTTAAAAATGATTGCAGGTATTCTAAAACCCGAAAGTGGAGAGATTAAAGCCGGCGGGTTAAGTATCCCGGAAATCAGCGCAGGCCGCAGAAGCCGTATAATATCCTACCTCCCGCCGGCATCGCCCTCATTATTTCCTTTCACAGTTTTTGAAACGGTTCTGATGGGGCGCAATCCCTGGCAGGGAAAATTTTCTCCGGAAACGCGTCAGGACAGAGAAGAAGCGCTTAAGGCAATGAAACTTGTTGGAATAGAATTTTTTAGGGATCGGCTTGTTTCCAGCCTTTCAACGGGAGAAAAACAGAAGGTCCTTCTTGCCAGGACTATATGCCAGCAGTCCAGTGTTATGCTTATGGATGAGCCGGTTAGCCATCTGGATATCCATCATATAAGACAGGTTTTTTATCTGCTCAGGAAAATAAACAATACGGGTGTAACTGTAATCGCCGCTCTTCACGATATTAATCTTGTTACTGCTTACTGCGGTCGTGTGGCGGTCCTCAGGGACGGCATAATGGTTGAATCCGGAAGTCATCCCAGTAAGGTAATAAATAAAAGTTTTCTGGAAAATATTTACGGTAAGGGAATAAGGGTAGAAGAAGTGGGAGGAAAAAAATATGTGTTCCCATAAGAATAATGAAAGGGGAGTTTTAAAATGACAAGGAAAGCAGTTCTGGTGTTTATTATTGTTGCGTTGGGAGGATACTTTCAGGCCGCAGCAGGTGAATATATCGGAGACCTGGGGGAGATAGTTGTAACCCCCGCCAGGAGTGTTATTGAGGCTTACCGCTGGCCCGGCTCTGTAAGTGTTATAAGCCGCCAGGATATTGTTGAAAGCGGAGCCCGGACCGTGGACGAGCTTCTCTCTTCCCTGGAGGGTGTCAGCGTAAATAATCTTACCGGTACTGAGGGGAGGGCAACCGTTGATATAAGGGGCACGGGAGAAAATTCCCACCTGCGTACGCTAATACTCCTGGATGGCCGTAGAATCAACAGGGTGGATATGGGAGAGGTCAACTGGCTTGAAATTCCGATGGTGTCAATTGAGAGAATAGAAGTAGTACGCGGTCCTTCGGGCGTTATGCACGGCAGCAGCGCTGCCGGCGGAGTGATAAACATAATCAGCCGTTCGGATGAACCCTACGAGACGCTTGAGCTTAAAGCCTCCGCTGGCAGCTACGGCGTTTTCGGGCAGCAGTTCAGTTACTCAAGAGGGAATAAGGCGCGCGGAGTCTTCCTTTCCGCCGATAGGCGAACCGAGGATGGCTACCGCCTCAACAGCGCTGCGGGTTCGGAAGGAATATCTCTGTTTTACAGGGAAGGAGGTCTGCCGGCGGGTATAAACTGTACGGTGAGGGCTTCCTATATTTCTTCATCTTACCAGATGCCGGGGGGGTTGACCCTGGAGGAGCTCAAAGAGGACCCAAAGCAGGCAAGATATACTGATTTCGATGAATTCTGGAATCCGGTCAGAAAGGATAACAACAGCGATGAGTCCTCCGAAACCCGCAGTGAAATATCCGGAGAGTTTGGGGTTCCCATCAGTCCGTCGGTTTCATTTACCCTTAATACTGCATATTCTCTCCGCGAAGAGCAGGTTGATATGGCTTCATTTCCAAGTTTCTTTGACCGCGATATGAACTCCGTCTCCATTTCGCCGGCTCTGGGTTTTGAAACGGAGGTGCGGTCTGTAAAGGTTAATGCGCTGGCTGGAGGAGATTTTTACAGGCACAGTCTTGATGTAAGTCTTTTTGATTCGGAGGAAAGGAACAATGAGAAATCTGCAACAAGTATATCTATGCCTGTTTACGGAGGATATGTTCACGGAGAAGTTCAGCCGCATAGAAGCCTTATACTATCCGGCGGCTACCGTATTGAAGAAGCTTCAATAGAAGTAGAGCATGGTTCTGATATTATCAGTTTTAAAGAATCGCGCCTTCATACAGGAAGCGCTTTCAGAGCAGGAGCGGTACTTATTCCAGTTTCGGGTATAAGAAGCTACGTATCGTATGGAACACACTACCGCTATCCGGCTACAGACGAACAGGCTTCTTACCAGGGATGGGCGGCTGGCTTTTTACACGACCTGGATGCGGAACACGGCTACTCTGTTGAAGCCGGGATAGGCGTTGCTTTTGGCCGGATAGCTTTTCTTGATATTTCCGCATACCGTATGATAATTGATGATATGATATCTTTTGATACTGATCCTGCTGTTTTGAAAAATGTAAATATGGACAGGACCCGTCGTGACGCTATGGAAGCCCGCCTGCTGATGCCTGCGGGAAATGTGAATTTAAAGCTTGGAGCTTCTACAGGAAAAACTTTATTTGAAAAAGGAGAAAACAAAGGAAAAGAAATGCCGCTTGTTCCTGCGTATGAGTATACCGTTGCTCTTAGTGCTCCGGTATATCCCGGTGTCCGACTGCGCGCCGGGGCAGATTATACAGGCCCGCAATATGCCGGCGGCGATTATGCCAACGTAAAAGATAAACTCAAGGCTTATGCAGTTGTAAATACCGCGTGCATAATAAATATTGTGCAGAATGCAGAGTTAATGTTAGGCATCAGGAATCTTTTTAATGAAAAATACAGCACTTCCTATTTTGATGCCTGGTATCCCGCCGCGGGAAGGAATTATAATGTATCTGTTCGGGCTCTTTTTTAACAAAGCAGAATTTTACTTTTCAAAATTTTATTTGTATACTTATTTTTAAAGTTAGCGGGGTAAAGCGCAGGAGGTGCAATTATGGCCAAGAAAAGCGTGAAGAAGAAGGCGGCGCCGAAAAAGAAAACGGCTACAAAGAAAAAAGCAGTTAAAAAGAAAACAGCTGCAAAGCCGGCGGCAAAGAAAAAAGCAGTTAAGAAGAAAACAGCTGCAAAGCCGGCGGCAAAGAAAAAAGTAGCTAAAAAGAAAACAGCTGCAAAGCCGGCGGCAAAGAAAAAAGTAGCTAAAAAGAAAACAGCAAAAAAAGCAGCCCCGAAAAAAGCGGCAAGATGCTCAGCCTCTGTCAAGGACAAAAAATCAGGAAAGAAAAGACAGTGCAAGGGTAAAGCCGCAGGAAAATCCAAGTACTGCGTAACACACAAAAAGTAGTTTAAAGAGCGGGGTGGTAGTTCAGTTTGGTCAGAACGCCGGCCTGTCAAGCCGGAGGTCGCGAGTTCAAGTCTCGTCCACCCCGCCACTTATTAACGTTGTCCCGTTCTATGATCTGAATTTCACATTTCAGGCGCGGATGTTTTTTGTTTTTCCGTGTTTAAATAGAAAGAAAAAATAGTTTCTATGAAAAAACATACGATCTGCAGCCATATTTTTAGAGAAAATACAGCCCCTTGCTGTATAACAGAAGAGACCTACCTCTGTAAATGAGTAACAGAAACAGCCAGGAAAAACAGTCCGAAATAAGAATTAAACTTTCTGCGAAGAAAGACGCGCGCCTACGGCTGGAGGAAGCCCTCAAAGATTTTAACCCTGAAAAAGACGGGGAAAAGATAAGCAAAATAAAATCAACTCTGAAAAAAATTGATGCAGAAATAACCGTGCTTGAAAAAAAGCTTGAGAATCCGGAACCCGCACAGAATTCTTCCGAAGGTGAAACCTCTTCCAGGTCAATTGAAGAAATAGACCTTTCCAGAAAAAATCTTGACATAGAGGTAGGTGATATGAAAGAGCAGATTTCCCGCGAAAGAGTAATGTGGGAAAATAAACTCTCTGCTAAACAGAGGGAAATAAATTCCCTGAAAGCCCGCATGGATCTCAGGCAGGCAAAACTGAGAGCCGAATACCAGATGAAAAAAGCCGAGCTTGAAAGAACCAGAGATGAACTCGAGCAGAAGCTTAAAGGGGAATCGGAGGGAATTGAGAGTTTTAACCAGGAAAGAGAGAGATGGAAAACCCGTCTTTCTGAAAAACAGCAGATTATTGACAGTCTTAAAGTTGAAATAGCTTCCGTTAAATCCCGTTACAATTCACAGACACAGCAAATAAAGGATGAATATTCACAGCGTATTGCAGAAATAGAGGAGTCAGAAAAACATATAACAGAACGCGGCAAACGTGAATCAGAAAGCCTCAAGTCCGAAATTTCAGCCCTGCAGAGAAAAATAATAGAACAGCAGAGCCTGCTGGCTGCCCGCCAGGCCTCTCTTGACAGGGTAAGGGACGAACACATAAGAGAGCTTGAAGGAGTCCGGGAAGGTCATTTTAACGAACAGGCCCGTTTGCATGAAGAAAAGAACTCCCTTGAAGCGGAATTGAAGTCAGAAATAGAAAGAAAAACATCTGATATTTCAGATCTGAAAAAACAGCAGGCCAGGCTTGAACAGCGCATTGAAGCTCAACGGGAAGAGTCAAGTGCTCAGCTAGCGCGCCTACGGGATAAGATGAAGAATAGCCTTTCCGAAAAAGAAAAGGAAAAAACAGAATTGATAGAAAACCTCGGTGTTCTGAAGAAGCAGGCCGCCGAGGCGGAAAAAAATTATTCAATTTATCTGAACCGCCTAGAAGGTGAGAAAGAGATTTTAATAAACACGCATACAAGGGAGAAACAGGAGCTTGAAAGTAAAATAGAAGGACTTAAAGACAGCAAGGATACTCTTAATGCGGAACTTGAAAGAGATCGGGGAAAATTAACAAACGCTCTACATCAGAAAGAGCGCCAGCTGGCTGACCTGCAGGAGCAAAAGTCGCTTCAGGAAGCCAAGATGAGAGAGCAGATAGCCGGCCTTGAGAATAAGCTGCTCGAATTGCGCTCAGAAATGGAACACCGGGAAACTATAAATTCTCAAAAAGAAAAAGAGCTTGAAAAAGAAATAGGGCTCAAAGAAGAAGACCTGAAAAGGACGAATGCAGAAAACGTTGAAAGAATAAAGGCCCTGAAGGAAACTGTAAGCGAGCTTAAACTTAAAATAACGGGACTTGAATCCGAGAAGGAAAGTGTTCGGAGCGCCCTTGAGGACGAAATTGAAAAAATAGACAGGCAGTTGACAGTCAGGCTAACTGAAAAGGAAAAAGAAATTGAAGGCCTCAAGTCTGAAAAGGCAGAACTTAAGGCGCGTATTTCGTCTTCGGGTCAGGCGGGCCAGCTTGAGAAAAAAGCTCTTGAAGATACTATATGTGAACGTGAAAAAGAAATAAACCGGTTACTATCTCTTATAGAAAAGGATGAAAAAAATATTGAGGACCTTAAACTTCAACTGAGGCAGAGAGATGAAAAAATAGAAGTCCTTAAGGATTCTGCATCCGCTTTTTCCGGGGAGCTTACAGTCCAGAAAGAGGCAAGACTCCGCAAGGAAGAGTCATTTTCAGAGATTCTCAGGGAAAAAGAAAAGGAGCGTGCTTTGCTTCTTGAAAACCTTAGGGAAAAAGAGTCCGGGATTGAAGAGCTTAAAGATAAGTCCGGCCGTATGCTGGGTGAAATAGAAGAATTAAAAAAATTAAACTCTGACTTGTCTGCCCGAATTGCTGCTGCTGATGAAGCCCGTCGGCAGGAAAAATCCGCATTTGAAAATACCGTAAGGGAAAGAGAGAGGGAAATAGACGGGCTTCTGGAAAGGTTGAGGGAAAGCGGGGATAAAGCCGCTGAACTCTCAAAAGAACTCAGGAGCAGGCAGGAAGACATAAAAATTCTTCAATCAGAAAAATCTTCCCTTTCATCTTCCCTCTCGGCATCCAGGGCAGCTTCTGAATCCCGCATAAACGCTCTTTCAGACACCATAGCTGAAAAAGAAAAAGAAATTAATAAAATTCTGGGCCGCCTTAATGAAGAAAAAAAATCTTGTTCGGTTCTTTCCTCAGAACTTGAATCTGCCCGAAGAGAACACGAAAAAGAAATTGAAACAAGCCGAAGGAATATAGCAAAACTGTCCGATTCTTTTGCAGAAGCCCGAGAACGTTTTGCATTGGAGGAGGGCAGGCTCAAGGAGCGTATTGTTGCTCTTGAAAACGAAAATTTAATAGTTGAAAATACGTACTCGGAAAAACTTGTTCAGCTCCGGCTTGAGCTTGAAAACAGCGAGCGTGAGAAAGATTTACAGCGCCAGGAACATCAGCAGGAAAAAGAATCTATTCTTTCCAATTTGCGAGGGGCGGACGAGCGATATGAGAACCTTAAAAAGAATTTTGAATCAGCTTCGGAAAAAATAATTCGGCTTACGCAGAAGAACAGTCAACTGACAGACAATATGGAGGAAAAAGCGAACTACTATACTGCAAAAATTTCTTCTCTTGAAGAAGAAATATCAGAGTTAAATTGCTCTCATTCGCGTGAGGCTGCCCGTCTTTCGGGTAAAATAAAAGAAGCGGAAACCCTTGCCGAAGGCCTCCGAGAGCAGATAAATACGCTCAGTAAAAAATATGAAAAAGAAAAATCTCATTCGGAAAAAACAATAAATGCACTTTACGTGCAGGTCCGTGACGCGGAGGCCTCCCGTCTGCTTGAAGTTGAGAAAAAAGACGGGGAGATAAGCAACCTGCGGGAAGAAGTGAACCGTATAAAACTTTCCCACGTGAACGAACTGGCCGAAAAGGAAAAAACTATAAACGCACTGGAAGAAAAATACAGAACTGAAAAGATCAGTCTTGAATCAGAACTGCAGAATATTGAAAATATTAGTGAAAAAGAAATGGGCCGAATAAAGGAACAGAAAAATCAACTAGAAAAAGACCTGTCTGAACAGATCCGAATCAAACAGGAGGAGATTGACAGGCTTCTGGTTGAACATGAGAAAGAAATGGACAGCTTAAAGAGAAGGGAAAAAGAAACGGTAAAAATTTTAAATAAAGAAAACGAAGAAATAAGAAAACGATCCGACGGAGAAGTTTTTAACCTTAGGGAAGAAATAAATAAACTTAAAAGCAGCCTTGACCGGAAAACATGGGAGGTTAATAAAGTGAGAGAAGAACTGGAAAGCATATTAGAAGAATTTGAAGAGAGAGTAAATGCCCGCAAAAAAATATTAGAAGAAAAACTTGCTGCCAGAGACGATCATATAAATACCCTGAAAAAAGAAAACGAAGAAGCGAAAAAAGCTCTCATGGAAAGAATAGAGGAACTTAAGGACGCCTCCCGCCGGCTGCAGCAGCAGCTGGAAGAAGACCGCAAAAAATGGAGGCAGGAATATGCTTCCAAAAAACAGGAATACAATATGCTTAAAGAGGAAAAAGACTCCCTGCAGAGAGAACTTAATCAAGAAATGTCTTCAAAGGAAACTCTCTGGCTTGAAGAAAAGAGGAATATTCTCAAGGAGCTGAATAAACTTAAAAGCCGCGTTGAAACAGAAATACCGGCTAAGCAGTCCGCTATTGAAGAGCTTGAACGCCGCCTACGGGACTCTTCTTCCCGGGTTGATGAACTTAAGAACGAATTAACGGGAAAAACCCGCTCTCTAGGAGATTCCCTTAAAAAACTTGAGGAAGAAAACTTAAAGCTCAGGGCGTCCGTCACCGAAAAGGAATCACAGATTGCTGCCCGTGAGAAATCTTTTGAAAATGAAATATCCATATTAAAAGAAAAACTTGAGTCAAGAATTATTACTCTGCAGGAAGAACTGAAAAGCCTTAAGATGGAAAATTCCCAGTTAAAAGCAAGGCTTTCCGAGCATGCCAGTCTTTTTGCATACGAAACTGAAGAAAAAAGAAAAGAGATTTCAGAGATACGAAGCCGCCTTGAAAAAAATCTGGAAAAATTTCCATCAGGTGGTGAATATCCCGCGGAGAAGTCCGGATCAGCTGCCGGGCTTACTGAGAAGAAAAAGAAGAAAAAATCTGTAAAAGCCGCCGGCCCCGGAAAGAAATCCGTCAAGAAAAAATCTTCAGTTTCAAGTGCCGTGCCGAAAAAAAAGGAAACCCTTGAGATAAGGCAAAAGATTGATAAAATAAAAATAAATATAAAAGAACTTAAAAACAAAAATAAAAAAGATATTAGTGATCTGGAAAAAAAATACCGGAAAGCTTCAGATTCTTCAAAAAAAACAGAACTGAGGGAAAAGCTTGTAAAAGCGGAGAACCAATGGAAGGAAGAAGAAAAAAAGCTGAAGGCGCAATTGTCAGATCTTAAAAAAAGAATGAAATAAAAATGTCACTGGAACAGTTAAAAAAACAGATAGAAGAACTTAAAACTCGCCTTCGCGACAGACAGGCTGAGTTTGACCGGAGTTTGCGTGAAAAAGAAGAAGAGAACGTAAGGATTCGCAGGGAGCACGAATTCAAAAAATCCGGTCTCGAGGATGAAATAGCGGCACTGAAAGAAAGGATTGCAAATTTAAGGGCTGACAGGGAAACCCGCCTCGCAGAAGCAAACAGGGATTTCTCATCAAAGATATCTGAAAAGGAAGAAACAATAAACCGGCTTCTCAGAGAAAAGAGGGAGGAGGCCGAAAGCCTCCGGCTTCGAGCCGAAAAACAGCAGGCTGAATATGAGCAGAAGATTTCCTTCCTTGAATCTAAAAAAGAAGAAATTGAAACCTCTCTGAAAAAAGTATCATCCGACCTTAACGATTTAAGAAATAGGCTCGAAAAAGAAAAGAACGCCCGTATTTATGACAATCAAATAAACAAGGCCAACTTTGAAAAAGAAAAATCCCTTCTGCAGCAGGAATATACCGAAAAAGAAAACCGGGTTCAGGAAGAAGCGGAGACGCTAAGGGAGCAGCTGTCTTTTCTTAAGCAGAAGCTTGGAGAAAAGGAGGAACGGCTTGCCGGGGAACGCAGGATAAGGGAATCAGAGATACGGTCCCTAAAGGAAAAAAGCCGCAGCCGCGAAACTGCTCTTGAAAATCGTCTCGCAGAATTGAATGAGCATAAAGAGAACCTAAAAAGCGGGCTGGAAAGAATAAAAAAGGAAAATGCCGGAATACTGTCTTCAAAAGAGGATGAAAACCGGATATTGCGCAGCCGCCTTACCCTTCTTGAAGAGGAAAATGCCGAAAAGATAGCTTCCGCCAATGAAGAAATAGAAAATTTGAGAGGGGCTCTTGGCAGGCTCAGGGCTTCAACAGCCCGTGAAATAGATGAAAAGGAACGTTCTGCTGCGCGCCGCGAGGAAGATCTTCGGGAGGAAATAAAGAAGCTTGATGTTGATAACAGGCGTCTTGAAAAAAATCTTTCCGAAACTCTGGATCTTCTGCAGTCCGAAAAGAAGAACTTTACCGAAAAATATCAGCGACTGACCCAGGATTTTCAGACAGAATCAGCCAGAAAAGATATAGCTCTGGAAGAGCTTCGCCAGGAATATACCGAACGGATAGACCAGCTTACTTCTGAACTTGAAACAACCCGCAGCGCCCTTGAAAAAGCCCTTGAAGAAAAAGAAAACCTGCTGGACGATTTCAGAAAACGCCTGGCCGGCCGCCAGGATGAAATAGACCTCCTTAACCGCCGTCTCAGGCAGCTTAACTCCGAAAAAGAGGATCAGCTAAAAAGAAAAGAAGACGAATTTTTAAGGATGGAGGACGATTTAAAAACACGCCTGAACAATACAGCGGCCCGCCTTGAGGAGGAAAAATCTACTCTCAGGAAAAAACTCTCTTCCCTAAAAGAAGACTATCACAGCCTGCAGCTGGATAAAGACAAGACAATCCAGTCCCTTATAGAGCAGCTTAATGCCAAAGAATCTGAAATGAACAACTTCAGAAAGGCTGTTGTTGAAGAAGAAGCAATGTGGCAGGAGAGACTGAGCGAGGCCCGGCAGGACAGGGCTGTCACAGAACAGGAAAAAAACGAAAAAGAAGAAGAGCTTAAGAAACTTCGCCTGCGCCTGGAACAGGAAACCCGGGATATGGCCGAAACCCTGGAAAATAAACGCCAGCACTGGGAATGGCTCATAGCTCAGAAACAGGCCGAGATAATCCGCCTCAAGGAAGAGCACGGAAGGGAAATGCTGGACCTTAAAAAAGAGTATGAAGACAAACAGGGAGAACTGGAGTTCTCACGTAAGGGAATGGAGAATGCGGTCAGGGAACTTTCCGATCGGATGGAAAAAGAAAGGGCCGGGCACTATGAATCCCTTAGAGAAAAAGATGAACAGATTTCCCAGCTAAGGCAGCAGATATCTCAGAATGAAGAAAGAATAACCCGTCAGTACGAACAGGAAATAAGAGTTCTTAACCAGCGCCGTGACAAACTTCTACGCCAGGTTGATGAGGCCCGGGCTAAAATGCAAGCAAGGGAAGAAGCCTGGGAGGAAAAAATACTGATTAAAAGTTCCGAGATCGAAGATGCCAGGCAGAAGATGAAGGACCGTGAGGAAGAACTTTACAATATATGGAAAGAAAAACAAAAAACTGCAAATGACAAAATTCTTCAGCTTACGCGAGAGATAGAGCGGGTTAAATCTTCCCGTGAGGGAGAAATAGAACAGCTTACGGATTCTCTCCGCAGGCAGGAGGAAATTAACCGTAGTTCGGGCGTTGAAAATATTAAAAGAGAAAAGGAAATAGAAGCTCAATTCAGGGAAAAACTTTTTATCCTTGAAAAAGAAAAAGATAATTACAGCAATGAATTGAAAGTTGTAAGGGATCAGCTCAATGCGGAAAGAATAAGGGCTTTTAAGCAGCTCAGGGAAAAGTCAGATGAAATAGAATCTGTCCGGGCCGAGGCGTCACGCAGCAGTGAAAACATCCGCGAAGCGTACAGTGATAAAATGGCGACTCTTCAGAGGCTGAAGGAAAGAGTTAAAGAACTTGAAGCCGAAAAGGAAGGGATAAAATCTTCCCTTGAAGCCGAACTTAAAAACCGGCAGGAAGAAAGAAACCGCCTTGCTGTTAAATACCGCGCCGACGAAGAGAGGATGCAGGAACAGGCAAGGGAACAGAAAGTTCAGTATGAGGAAAGGATAAGAGAGCTTACCCACCAGTTGAACCTTCTTAAGGAAAGGGAGAAACAGCTTTCCGAGACTCTGGGCCGCACCGAAATTGATTCGCAGGAGGAAGTTGAAAAACTCCGCAGGGAGTTTTTAGAAAAAGAAAGACAGCTTATCGGTGAGTTTTCCGAAAAGGAAAAGGGGCTCATTGCAAGAAAAAACCAGCTTGAGGAAGAACTTGCAAGAACTGAAGGGGACCTTCGCCGGGCCCGTGCCGACCTTCAGGAAAAAGAAACACAGGTTAGAACCCAGCTGAGCGGCGAGTACGAAGGGCGTATATATAAACTTAAACTTGACCAGGCCCTGGCCTCTTCAGAACTGGAGTGGGTAAAAGAGAAACTTGATCTGGAGAAGAAAAGGTGGCAGCAGATAATAAACGATGCCGAAGAAGAAAAAACAAAAATCAAAACCCGCTTCAGCGAAAGGTCAGAAGAACTTGAAAACAGGTATACGGAGCGGCTTGAAGAAGTTGAAATCCGTCGCCATCAGATTGAAATAGAAAGAAATTCATTTGTCGAAAAAATAAGCGAGCTCAGGCAGCAGCAGAGCGAAACAGTGGCCCGCCTTAACGGAGAGATGGATTCTCTCCGTCAGGAATACCAGAAACGTATAGCGGAGATAAAGTCCGGCTACATGGAAGCCCAAGCTGAATCTCTCCATATACGCCAAAAACTTGAAGCCCGTGTCAATGAACTTGAGAACGAACTGCGGTGCAGGGAGGATGCGGACGGAAGGCTCAGGTCCGAAGCCGAAGCTGCCCGAAATGAAATAGAAACCCTTAAAGACCGTCTTCATGCAGCCGGTTTGGAGTCATCTGAAAAAATACGGCAGGCCCGCGCTGAATCTGCCGAAAAACAGGAGAAAATTGAAAATGAATTCAAATCAGTTCTGTCCGGACTTGAACGGCAGATAGAAGACAAACGCTTTAAGCTGCATCGCAGCGAAGCGGAAATATCCAGGCTTAAAGAAGAACTTTCTGAAGAAAAGAAAAGAAAAACAGCCCGGGAGCAGGACATTAGTGGCCAGGTACAGGTACTTCAGGATAAAGAAAACCGGCTTACAGAACGTATTTCTCTCATTGAAGAAGAAGTCAAGCGCCAGGAAAAGAGAGCTGAATTTGCAGAGCTTCAGCTGCAGTCTTCGCGGCAGGATTTAGAAACTGAAAGACAGCGGTGGGAAAGCGAAGTTGAAAGAGTAAAAGAAACCGGCCGGATGCGGGGGAAAATTGTAGAGGATAATTTAAGGCAACTCAAAGAAACCATAGAATCGATAAGAAAAGAGAAAGATTCCCTTCTGTCCGTAATTACCGGTTCGGAAGAAAAGGTCAAACATGCCCGGGAAGAACTGGCAAGGGAAAGAGAGAAAGCGGACAGGGAGATTCAGCAGAAACATCTCCAGATCGAAGCCCTTAACGAAAAAATAAATGAACAGGAACGTTCCTGGCGCCGCCGTCTTGAGGACCATGAAAGCCAGTTGAATATGGAGTTCCGGAAAACACTGGACGAAAGGCAGCAGCAGTGGCAGGAGATGTACCAGTCCCGGCAGCAGGAACTTCTTGATTCCAGGAAGAGGGTTGAGGAGTCCCTGGAGGATCTTCGCCGTGAAAAACTGTCAAACGAAAGGATGTGGGACCTTCGCCTCAAAGAGAAGGAGGATGAGCTTAAGGAAATTCAGCTTCAGAAAGCCCAGAACGAATCCAGGTATTCTTCCCTTATAGGTAAATATAAGGAAGAGCTTAGCCGTCTGCGCTCCAGGTACAACAGACTTTCGGAGGATCTTTCGGATAGAGAAGAACTTAACAGGGAACTCAGGGCCAGGATGGCCCAGCGCGACATTCAGTGGAAGACTGCTTACCGCAATAAAGTTATAGAAAACAGCAAACTTTTATTTGAGATTCAGCAGAACAGGAAGAATTTCATAAGCAGATTTTTAAACCGTATAAGCGGCGCTGAAGAAAAAAAGAAAGAAGAGTTTGATCGCCGTATTGTAAAAGAAGTAAAAGAAAACCGTCATATCATCCAATGATAAAAAGAATACTTGGAGTTTTTATAAGGCCTGTCCAGACTATAAGGAATATCTCCAGGGATGAGCCGCTTTTCTCCGGCCTGCTGATTTTTGCCGCCGGCATACTTGTCGCCAATGCCGGGCTTGTGAGGAATTTTATGATGGACGGAAGGGCGGGAATATTTAACATGTTTGCGCTGCTTTTCTTCTGGGCCGGAGGGACTGTAATAGTTTCACTTTTTATAACAGGAGTCCAGAAGCTGATAAATCCTATGACTTCTTCGGTTCTTGATACAGAGCGTTTCCGAAAACTTATAATCACGGAGTTTCATATAGCTGCGATTTTAATCCTTAGTCCTGTTTTAGGAATGGTGTTTTCGGCGGTAGTGACCTGGGTTATACTTATTGC
Source organism: Elusimicrobiota bacterium (assembly GCA_003557485.1). GTDB lineage: Bacteria > CG03 > SLGR01 > SLGR01 > PWQF01 > PWMP01. The sequence continues at coordinate 13,952 of PWOI01000180.1, forward strand.
ATGGCTTATTATACTTACAATGGCGGCAGTTTCATCCCTGTGGAACGTAACCGAAATTAAGGCTGCGCTTTCAGTAGTTATTTCAGTATTGATTGTTTTTGTCGGAGCGCGTTTGCTCGACCCGTCTAACGGTTATGTTTACACTTCCGAATTTGAGGAGTTCAGCAGGGAACTTTCGTCAGGCATTACGCCGCTGCATTACGGTATACTGGGGTTTGACGAAAAAAGCAATATAGAAAGAAACAGGAAAGCAATACTGAAGGCTGCCGCAAGCTATATAGATGAAAGCCCGGGTTCACGGGCCGTTCCCTTTGCTTTTGTTACAAAGGGCGCGATTTTGGAGGCAGAAGGCCGGAAAGACGAGGCAGCTTCAATTTACAGGGAAATTGTAACAGAGCACGAATATGTGCCCGCACCTGTTTATAAAACTGCAATGCTTCGCCTTTCGATGCTAATCTCTCCCGGGGAATACAACCTTCTTCCGGTTGATGTTACTCCGGCAAGGTTTATGAGAGTTCTAAGGCTGTGGAGGCTTCCCGTTTATCTTTCTTACTACCGCGGCAATATGGAGAGAGTAGGCACAATAAAGGAAATGATAAACACGGAGGATATTGATTTAATAGAAAGCCGGATGGATATGATTGAGAGAAACTTCCGGGATACCGATTTTATGGATGATATTTTTTACTGGCTGGCCCGCCGCTATGAACGGGAGGGAGACGCTGCGTCAGCTATTTATTATTATGAAAAAACCTATCGCAGCCCATACTCTACGTTTCCTGACAGGACTGCGGTGGAGACTTCTATGGGCTACATAGCATCTCTTGCGGGCCTGGATGAAATACTTCTCGAGCAATACCGCGCACCTGAAGCTATGCTTTCCGCTGCCCGTATTTACCGGGAAAAGGGAGACCCGGATACTGCCCGGAGAATTATAAGTACTCTTCTGAGACGGTATTCCCTGCACGGGGCCTGTAGCCGGGCGCTTGAATTAAAAGCCGAGATTTATGAGGAAAAAGGGAATTTCAAAAAGGCGGCTTCTATATATGAAAGAATAATGGAGAATTATCCCATGTCCGACATAGTTCCCCGGGTTAAAGAAAAAAGAAATATTATTCTCCGAAACATAGGTAATGCTGATATTTTGTCCGGTTATATAGCCGGGCGGGCTCTGTGGAGGGAAGGCCGCTATACGGATGCATTATCGGTTTACAGAGCCATAATTGAGAACTATCCGGAAACTCTCCTGGCCGCGCATCTTCAGTACGGTATAGCTTCCTATTACAGGTCCGCGGGAAGATATATGCAGGCGCTCCGCGAGTTCAGGGCCGGTCACGAAAAGTTTGCCGGAACCGATTACGGTTTTGAAAGCGCTCTTATGGCAGCGGAGATTCTCTCTGAAAACATGAGACATTACCGGCAGGCTTCTGGCTGGCTTCTTGAAATATCAGAACAGTATTCTCCGGAATTCCGGTCTTCTCTTAGCGGTCTTTCACCTGCTTACCTAGTGTTGAAGTCTGCAGAAATATCCGCCTCTCAGCTTGGACACTACCGCAAGGCAATAAGGAGTTATGATTCGATACTGGAAAGATATTCCGATCCCGAAGCTGAAGCGGAGGCTCTCTATAAAAAAGCCGTAATATATGAGGAAGTATATAGACTTTACTCAGACGCCGCCGAGACATATAGCCGGATAGTATCTGAATATCCATCCACTTCTTTCCGGGACGCCGCTTACTCTAGGCTTGAAGATATTTATGACAAAGGAGTAAAGCACCTCAACAGGTTTTACTGATAAAGTGCCCCCCCTGCTTAAAGCAAAGAACATATTCCTCCGGACTTCCGGAAATCCCCGCCGGGAAATACTTAGAGATATAAACCTGGCGGTTGAGGAGGGGGTTATGGTTCTTCTCCGGGGGCCTTCGGGCAGTGGTAAAACTAAGCTTCTGCAGGCGCTTTCCGGCAGGCTTATGCCGTCCTCCGGTAAAGTTCTGTTCTGCGGTGAAGATATCTATGGACTTAAGGGGCACTCACTCAGAGACTTTCGCGCCCGCTGCGGTTTTGCGTTTGAGAAGGATACATTTATAAATTCCCTTTCTGTTTCCGGTAACCTTTCCGAAATAATAAGAGCGCTGGGCATTCCTTCAAAAGTTGCTTTTGACAGGATCATGCATGTTCTGAAGCTTTGTTCTCTTATTAATTCAAGGGATATTCTTCCGGAAAATCTTTCTTCCGGAGAAAAGAAACTCTTCAAGCTGGCTCTGGCGCTTGTAAAAGAACCTGAAGTTTTTCTTTTAGATTTTAACCTCTGCATGGATTCACTTTCCCTTGAGATAGCCCGTATTCTGAAGTCAATATCTTCAAGGGGCGGCGCTATTATGGTAACTGCAGCGGATTACGGACGCGGCTCTCTTCCCTGCGATATATGTCTGGATATTCAAAATGGCGAAATCAGGTAAAATTTTTTCATATATATTCATTTTCCTGGGAACTCTATTGATTTGGGCTGCAGTATCGGCCCGTCGTATTCCCGGAGCAGCGGAAAGCCTGATAGCGCGGGAAGTTGATGTTATAGTATATGTGAACGAGACAGTTTCTGCCGGAGATATAAATATTTTTATTGATAAGTTTCAGGAAATACCTCCTTTTTTCTTTAAGGATTTCAAAACCTCCCTTCAGGCTCTTGAAGAGCTTAAAAAAGACAGAGTGATCGCTGCCGAACTTGACTCAATAGACAGAGAGTTTTCTCCTCCTCATACCTTTATTCTCGGCATTCGCCGGGTTGATCCAGCCGCTATTTCATCAGCGTTTCCCCGAATAAACAGGATGGAAAACGTCGAGTTTGTAGATATTCCGTTAGAGGAAATATTCGCAGCATCCTCTTTTCTTAATCGTTTGGGTCTGTTCAGTAATATTTTAACTCTTATCTTCTGCGCCGCCGCGATGCTCTTAATATACTTTGGGTCTCTTTTCTATTATTATTTCTTTTCTGAGATAATAGATGCGGTTTCTGACCTGGGCGCTCCGTTTATAAAGATGGTATCTCCAGGTGTCGTCAGGCAGTTTTTTGCCGGTATTTTATGCGCCCTCGCGGCCTCTTTTCTCTTCTACTTCGGTTCTTTGCTTTCAGCGGTTCCGGTTTTTAGTATTCAGGCAGTTCTTGTTTCTGCATTACTTGCGGCAGCCCTGTCACCTTCTTTTTTTATTTTGATATGCGTAATTTCATTAAAAAAGCGATAATCTTTCTTGTTTTTCTTTTTTTGCTCATCACGGAGATCTATTCCGGAGATGAAATAAATACCCTCAGGCATCAGATATCAGGCCAGGAAGAGGAACTTCACTTTATTGAAAATGAGATAAGGAACCTGAGGTCAAGACTCCGCCTTCTCACAGAAAGAGAAAAAGAACTGACAGGAAAACTTAATGACCTGGACAGGCAGATAAATGTCCGGCAGGCGCGGCTTTCCCGGGTAAGGAGTGACATAGAGACTGTCAGCAGGAGAATAACCGAAGCCGAGGATGCCATAAGAAAAAAAGAGAGGCAGAAAACCGGGTACTGCGACGACATACAATGTCTGGCCCGCGCTTACTATTACAGGGCCTCAAGAAATTCCCGTCGCAGCTGGGTTTCCCTTCTTTTTGGAAAAGAGAGCAGAGATGATTTTGTTCTTGCATATATGGTCCGCGAGCCGGTAAGTGAATATGTCAGGACAGAAGCTGAAATAAGCCGTACAATTCAGGAAACGGAGCAGCTCCGCATTAAGAACATTCAGCTTACGGGACTTAAAAAGGAACTCGTGGAAATTCAGGACGGGTTTATAGAAAAAAGGAAAGCCCAGCTTGATATTGTGAGAGAAATAAGGCAGCAGCAGTTAGCGCGGCAGCAGGAAATAAGACGTATGGAAGAAGAAAAACAAAACCTGAAAGAACTGATAGAGTCTTTACGCCACAAGGCCGAGAGCCTTGAAGCCCTGAAGCAGCTGGCCGAAGATTTTGCCCGGGGGAAGGGGATGCTTGCCTGGCCGGTCAGTGGGGAAGTTGTTTCAAGGTTCGGCAGGCAGAGACATCCTACGCTCGATACCCATATTTATAATCGAGGTATAGAGATAGAAATACCCGGTACCGCAGAGGTAAAATCAGTTGCCGGAGGTGAGGTTGTCTTTGCGCAGGAGTTCAGAGGTAAAGGCAATATGGTTGTAATAGATCATGGAAATAATTATTATACTATATACGGAGGGCTTGACATAATACAGGTGCAGGTCGGAAATCTGACAGAACCCCTTGACAATTTAGGTACGGTATCAGGCAGGCTCTATTTTGAGCTTGGCCGCGAATCCGAACCCGAAGACCCCCTCCTGTGGCTTGAATAAAGAAATATAGAATGGAGTTTAAATAAAATGAAGAAAAATATAACAGTTTTCCTGACAGCTTTAATTATAAGCAGTGCGGTTATGGTTACCGTATCTGTCGTGCCTGTTTTTCTCCAGAGCCGCCCTGGCGCGGATAACTCGCCTCAACAGGATATTCAGGAGTATATGCGCCTTTTTTCCGACGCTTTTACCATTATACGGGACAACTATGTGGATGAAATGCCCGTTAAAGATATAATTTACGGCGCAATAGACGGCATGATAGGAGTCCTTGACGATTATTCCCAGTTTATGGAGCCTAAAAGGGCGGACCGTATAAGGGAGGATTCCGAGGGAGAATTCGGGGGGCTCGGTATAAGAATAACAAAGGAAGGCGAATATATAAAAGTTATTACGCCGATGCCTGAAACTCCCGCCTACAGGAAAGGAATACTTCCCGGTGACCTTATTATTGAGATTGACGGGGAAGCCGCGCGCGGCATATCTATGGAAGATGCCGTAAACAAACTTCGGGGTCCGGAAGGTACGGAAGTAACGATCAGTATAAGACGAGAAGGGGAGGGAGAACTTATAAAATATACAATAGTGCGCGATACTATTGTCCCGCGTAAAGTATTCGGGAGGATGATAAATCCGGATATCGCGTATGTAAGGCTTACCGATTTTTCCGGCAACGCGCCTGAAATGTTCAAAGAAACCCTTCAGGATAAATTGAACGGGGGAGCCGCCTCATTTATACTTGATCTGAGAAATAATCCCGGCGGCCTTTTAAAAGCAGCTATAGAAATCTCTGAAATGTTTCTTTCCCGCGGAGATCTTGTGGTATATACCAAGGGAAGGGCTCCCAATCAGAGCCGGGAGTTTCATTCCCGTTCAAGGCCGGTCGCGCCGGAAATTCCGATGATAATACTTATAAACAGGGGCTCGGCCTCCGGATCGGAAATTGTAGCCGGTTCGCTGCAGGATCACGGCCGCGCCATACTATTGGGGGAGAAAACCTTCGGAAAGGCGTCGGTCCAGTCAATAATAAACCTTGAGGACGGGTCTTCTCTGCGCCTTACGACTGCCGAATATTTTACTCCCGGCGGAAATCCTATTCATGGAGAGGGTGTGTCTCCTGATATAGAAGTAAAACTTACAACCGAAGAAAAACGTCTTATGGCGGAAGAAAGATACGAACTTTACACTCTGTCTGAAGAGGAGCGCGTTGAAAGAGAATCCGAAATAAGGGACCCTCAGCTTGATCGGGCTGTTGACATAATGAGAGCCCGCGCTATTTTTATGAGGGGCAATAAAGATTAAATCTCCGGGGATCCGCGCTTTTTTCAGCGCGGTAGTCATTCTAATAGCGTCAGTTTCGCTTCTTTACCTCTATTTATCTCTCAGGGTACGTGACCTGTCGCCGGATGCCCGCGCCCTTAACAGTGAAATAAACTCGGTTCTTTTCGGCCACGGCTTAACCGATGCCGATATAACTCGCCAGTATCAGACACAGATGAAACGCGGCCGGTTTGAATGGATACAGTATACCAGGGAGATTTCTCTTCCTTCGGGAAAATACTCCGGTATTAAAGAGGATATACGCAGGGTATCCGGAACTCTGGAATTTGAAGAAACAGAGAGAACACCTCAAAAGGCCCGGATAAAAATATCTAAAAATAACGCCGTTCTTTCCGATATAGTCTTTTCTCTTATTCCCGAAAAAGGCCTTCTTGCAATAGTGATAGATGACCTGGGTTACAGCCGCAACATAGAGCCGTTTACCTCTCTGGAAATACCCCTTACATATGCGGTTATTCCGGGATTGCAGTTTTCAGGCAGTATAACCGAAACGCTGCGTGCAGGAGGACATCATTATATAATCCATATGCCAATGGAGCCCCAAGACTCTTCCCTTATTGATAAGAATAATATGCTTCTGGTTTCAATGGATGAAGACAGCATACGCGCATCCCTTTCCGCTGCTCTCAGGAGCGTGCCGGGAGCCGGAGGTCTGAATAACCACATGGGTTCCAGGTTTACTTCTGACGCTGATGCCGTCAGGCGCCTTGTAACTATCTTAAAAGAGAAAAATCTTTTCCTGGTTGATTCCAGGACCTCAGGAGAGTCCGTCGCATATTCTACTGCCCGTGAAGCCGGTGTTCCGGCAGCTCAGAACAACTTTTTTATAGACAATCAGGCCGATTACGATTACATATACAAGCGTATGGAGGAGCTTACCCGTAAAGCCGCCGCAAGAGAATCAACTATTGCAATAGGACACATCCAGAACATAAATACAGCCCGGGTACTGAAGGAGTTTATTCCGGAGATGAAAAAAGCCGGTATAATATTTGTTACAGTGGAAGAGTTGCTGAGATGAAGGTTCTGGGAATTGAAAGCACTTGCGACGAGACAGCCGTTGCCGTCGTAGACGGCACTGAAATTCTTTCTCATAAGATAGCCTCCCAGACTGAGATTCACGCGCTTTACGGGGGAGTTGTTCCGGAAATTGCTTCCCGGGAACACCTCAAAAGAATCAATATTCTTCTCCGGGACGCCCTTCTTGAATCCGGTGGCATAGATAGTATCGAGGGTATAGCTGTGGCCGCCCGGCCCGGCCTTGAGGGCTCCATACTTGTAGGACTGACGGCAGCCCGTACACTTTCATTCCTGACGGGGCTCAGGCTGGAGGAGGTGGACCACCTGGAGGCCCATCTTTTTGCATGGCCGTTTCTTGAAAAACTTACGCCGCCGGGACTTGGCCTGGTTGTTTCGGGAGGGCATACCCGGCTGGTCTATATTAAAAAATGGGGCGATTACGAGATAATATCCGATACCCGGGACGACGCCGCCGGTGAATGTTTTGATAAGGTGGCTTCAATGCTTCAGTTAAAATATCCGGGAGGTCCGGAAATAGAAAAGGCTGCAAAAGAAGGAGACAGAAAAAGGTTTATTTTTCCCGTTGCAAATCTGAAAGGAAGCCTTGATTTTTCATATAGCGGGCTTAAGACATCCGTTCTATATAAAATTAAATATGATTTTAATGGGAAACTGTCGGAAAAAGACAGAAAAGATATCGCTGCTTCATTCCAGGACGCCGCCTTCAAGCCTCTTGTAAAAAATGCGATTGATGGAGCGAAAAAAACAGATTCTGGATGGATTCTTGTATGCGGAGGGGTTGCCGCAAATTCCCGCCTCCGTGAAATGTTCCGGAAACCGGCAGAAATGGCGGGAATTAAAACGCTTTTTCCTCCGCTCAAACTCTGCACCGATAACGCTGCCACCGTTGCGGCCTGCGGTGAATTTTATTTAAAAAAAACTGATTAAAGCGAAATCCTGGCACCCAGGGCTGTATGAAACCCCACCCCGGAATCGCTTTCGCTTGTTATATCCAGTCCGAAACCCAGAAATAAAGCGGGTATAAGGTTAAGTTCGCTTCCTATATTGAACCTGAGAAGGTTCTCAGTCGGCTTAATTTTACCTGCAGCTTCGGTCTTAAACTCTCCCGAAAACATTTCGTAAGAAACACCGGCGTACGGAGTTACAATAAAAAACTTCTTTGAAGCGGCTGCTCCTATAGTCGTGGCAGTTATGGTTATGTCATCGGCACTGAGGCGGTTCATTCCCGCTGTTACTGATACGGCAGGCATTGGAGAAAAGAATCTGTCCTGAAAAATAGAATACCTTATTCCTCCCCCGATTATATCCACACCTGATTTTTCAACGCTTATTGACATAAATCTTCCGTATATGTCAAAATCCCCGGGGAGCCCTGCTTCAACTGAGAAAAAAGGAACAGGCAGTATTGAAACACCCAGAACATCATTATCTTCCGATACCGCGGGCATTCCCATCCTTGCAGCTACTTCTACTCCGGGAAAAGAGAGAGAGCCTGCCCTGGTATTCATTCCTGCAGAAATGCCGAGGCCAAAATCGCGAACAACCGGTGTCAGGGCTTTTTTAGATTCTTCTTTAATTGCGTCATCTACCCATCCGGACAGTGCGTGGCCGGCAGATAAAATAACAATGGCAAAAACTAGAAAAAACTTATTTAACATAATAGAAACCTCCTATAAAATATCTCAAACCTGCTATAAATTTAACATAAATAAAATTTTTAGTAAAGAGCGCTCTGTCATTGAAATAAAACATCTTTTGTGCTAGCATTAACTATAGAGGGGGCGATATGGGTTCGACAGCGGCATGGCTTTAAATCGCGAGTCGCAGGCAGCGTTTGTCGGTAACGCTTAAAAACCGTCAAAAAGTAAACGCAGACAATAATCTAGCGTTGGCAGCCTAACACAGGCAGCCTGCCCCGGTGGGTTTACCCGCTGGCCTGCCGAAGGGTATCATAAAAACGGGAGTAGCTGGGATGAACCCCCCTGGCATTTCGGCGAAAACTTAAGGGGAAACCTTCCGCATACCGTCTGTTCCGGGCCGGTGCGGAAGAAATTAAACCGGAACTAAGCCTGTAGAAGCTTCGGTTGGCGGCTGCTGGACGCGGGTTCGATTCCCGCCGCCTCCACCATTTGGGTATATTTCGGGTACATAGTAACGGCTCTATTTTTTGCACACCCTATGTTTTTCAAACTTTACAGACGAGGTTTACCTTGCAAAAAAAATGAAATTGTGTTAGCATATCACCAATAAAACAGGAAAAAAATATGACTCCATTATTACCGGGTAAAAAAGATGTTCTTGGGGTAGATCTGGGCAGTTCCAGGGTCAAGGTTTTAGAGCTTAAGACCTCCGGCAGCCGGATTACCGTTGTAAACTATGCCGAAGACGACATAAGCGCCAAGTCTATAACCGAAAAGTCTCCGGAAGAGCGTCGTGAGATTTATATTGAAGCGCTGAAAAATTGCCTTAAAAAAAGAAAATTCGGCACAAAAAGCGCTGCCGTTTCCGTTTCGGGCAGTTCAGTGATAGTAAGGTTTGTAAAGTTCCCTAAAATGAACCCGGAAGACCTGGAAAAAACCCTTCAGTTTGAGGCCGAACCCCATATTCCTTTTGATATACAGGATGTTGACATGGATACCCAGATTATAGGGGATGTTGAGGAAGAGGACCAGTTAAAAATGGAAACGGTCCTTGTCGCCAGCAAGAAAGAAACCATCAGAGAAAAAATAGAAATACTTGAAAAAGCAGGGTTGAAACCGGTAGTAATAGATGTTGACGCTTTTGCCCTTGAAAACGCCTATGAAACAATAAACGGAGAGCAGGGTGCGGATTCCGGTATGAGCATGATTGTAAACATAGGGGCTTCCGTGACCAACATAAGCATTGTTGAGGGGGGAATTTCAAAAGTTGTGAGGGACCTTTATACGGCCGGAAACAGTTTTACACGCGCTTTGCAGAATGCTCTTCAGCTGGATCCCGTAAAAGCTGAAGAAATAAAAAAACAGCATGGTCTCTCGGGCGCTCCGCAGGAGGGATCAGGAGACTCCGGAGATATAGCGGCCCAGGCTTACAGCGCAATGTACCCGGTAATGAGGGAGCTAAATTCGGAAATGCAGCGCAGCATAGATTATTTTACCGGGCAGCAGTCCGGGCAGGGTGTAAATATAAAAAATATCATAATTTCTGGAGGAGGAGCCTCAATGAAATTCCTTCCTGACCTTGTACATGCGGACTTGGGTATCCCGGTAGAAGTCTTCCGTCCGTTTGAAAAAGCTTCGCTTGCCGATAAATCAATGCAGGTTGACCTGTCCAGTCCGGCCCTTGCTGTTGCCGCAGGCCTGGCTCTCCGGAAAATAGGCGACCATAAGTAGAATGATCAAGATAAACCTCATTCCCAAAGAGATAGAAGCAAAAGCTGCCAAAAAGAAAAAGGGAGTCCTTATTGCCGGAGCCGTTATTGTTTTTCTTGCTGGAGTATTCGGCATTTATATGTTTCGGGTAACCGAGCTGAGAGGTTTAAGAAACAGAATAGCGCAGGTTGACAGGGAACTCAGGTCCCTGCGTCCTGTTGTGGACAAGGTGAGACAGATAGAAAACCAGAAAAACGGTTTAAACAGAAAGATTACCGTTATAAAAGATCTGATGCAGGTGCGCCTTACTGCTCCTGTATTTATGGAAGACCTGGCGGCTGCTATTCCCGAAGGCGTGTGGCTTAGTGCGATATCTACTGTCCCCGGTGAAGGAAGCCTTCAGTTAACCCTTGGTGTTATGGCAAGGGATAATTATGCGGTAGCGGATCTGTTGAACGCATTGGAACTCTCGGAAAATTTTTCAGAGGTGCAGTTTACCGGTCTTTCTTCTACTACTCACGGTGAAGAGGAAGTCCGGACTTTCAGTTTAAGATGCAGGTATCATTTCAAGGAGGCTTCTGATGGGGCTTGAGCTCGGAACAGGCGAAGTTACTAAACAGCAGAAAATTATTCTAGGTATTCTTGCTGTAGTAGGATTTATATATTTCTATTCAAGCGTTTTTGCTCCGATAAGCGGGAATATACAGGAAGCCGAAGGAGAGCTGCAGAGAAAAAGAAACGAACTTACAGAGATGCGCGTAAGGGCTGACCAGCTGGATGCCCTTGAAAAGGAGTTTGAAGTTCTGGCCGGGCACCTTAAAAGGACTGAAGAACACCTTCCGCGTTCCGAAGAACTTCCTGAATTCATTAAAACAATAACCAGCCTTGCCGGCCGCTTTGATATGGACGTAAGGTCTCTTTCCGTTCAGAGCGTCACTACCGGGGAATATTACAGAAAGCATCCCTATAGAATGGAGTTGAGCAACGACTACCATGCTCTGGGACATTTTTTTGCCGAACTGGGCCAATTAGACCGTATTTTCGGGATAAGGAACCTTAATATTTCAGGCTCAGAAGAGGGTAGGGTGATAGCTAACTTTGATATAGTGGCTTATACTTTCATAGACTGATGGATATAAAAAAGTTTTTAATTATTATTTTTATTCTGACCGCTGCAGGATGCGGACGCCGGGACGATCCTCGAGATATGCCGCGGCGCCGTCCGGTTGCAATCGAAATAGAGGAGCCGGAAGAAATAAAAATACCGGAATATACTTACGGTGGGTCTGTTTACCGCAACCCTTTTCTCCCCGCAGGGATACGGTCACGTGCCGATTATACTGAAGAACTGTTCGCGCAGGATATTAACCTGGCAGGCTTAAGGGTAACCGGAATTATATCGGACAGGAAAAGCAAATACGCAATACTGTCTGGTGCCGGAGAATATTATATAGTGAGGGAAGGCCGCCTGTTGGATGAAGAAGACAGGCCGGTTTCGGGTGTGGCCGCGATAGTCGGCGATGATAAAGTCACCCTTATAACTGAAGACGAAAGGACTATCAGTCTGCCGGCCCCCCAATGGTAAAAATAGAATTAGCAGTAACTTAAAAAATAAAAGAGAGGCCAATAAAATGAAAAAAATAATAATAGCTGTAATACTGTTTGCTTTGCCCCTGGCACCGTCGATTTCAGGCAGACAGGCAGACAGCGGGGAAAAACTGCTCAATGTGGAAGTTTCGGAAAAATCGCCAGGAGCAGCCAGAATTATTATGCATACAAGCGGCAGGGTTCGGTTTCATGTTTTCAGGGTTTCGGACCCGCCCCGTCTTGTGGTTGAAATGGTTGATACTCTGAATCAATGGGAAGAAAGAGAATCGGACATTTCCGGGTCCATAGTGAAAAGGGTCCGGGCCGGGCAGTATAAGTCAGAGCCGACAAAAATAACCAGGGTTGTCCTTGATATGAACATTGATGATTATATACACGATGAAGTATCAACAGATAAAGAAATAACTATACTTGCAAGCCTTACAGAGGATAAGATGGCAAAACTTGAAAAAGAAAGACCAGATAAAAAAATCCGGCTCAGCCTGGAACCAAATATACCTACACCGGAACACCAGCAGCAGATCGAAGCAATAAGAAGGCAACGGCTTGAGCGTGAAGCTGAAAGAAAGGCGCGTCTGGAAGAAATCAGCCGTCTTAAGAACCAGCTTGAAGAAATGAGAAAGAAAGACGTAATTCCCGGAAGTATAGTAACGGAACTCAGCCGTGAAAATGTCTCTTTTAACTTCAGGGACGCCGATATAAGGGAAGTCCTGAGAGCCTTTGAGCAGAAGCTCGGCCGGAACATAATTCCTACCGACCAAGTAACCGGAAGGGTTACCCTTAGGGTAAGAGATGTGCCTTTCGATGAAGCGTTTGCCCTTCTTCTTGAAAGGAGAGGGCTTGTAGTCATACAGACCTCGGCAAACATACTCGAAGTAATGCCCCGGGAAAATATGCCTGTTAAAAGGCAGACTTTCAATGTCCGCAACAGGGATGCTTCAGATATGAACACCACGCTGAACAATCTTCTAACGGCAAATGAAACTGAAAATGCAAGAATAGCTGTAGATGAAGCAACAAACTCACTTATAGTATCAGCTCCGCCGGATATACTTGAAAGGATAGAACTGATAGTAAACAGTCTTGATATAAGAGAACCACAGATAAAGATAAAGGCGCGTCTTATAGAAGTCGTTGCTGACGATGGAATTGATACCGGAGTTAGCTGGGCGGCCCACAGCGAATTTGAATCCAGCGAGGAAATAGAGAGGGGCCGCGCCGTTTATCCCGCTGCGGACTATGAATTCGACCCTGTAACAGGAGAAATAGACAGTCGCCGTACAATAGAACGCTATACTTCAGGACTCACACTTGATATTTCTGCCGTTATGGACGATGTAAGCTTATACGGCCTGCTTAATTTTCTTGCTACAAAGACCAGGGCAAAAACTCTTTCCGAGCCTACAATACTTACCCAGAACAAGAGGGCGGCTAATATACATGTAGGGACCGATCTTCCCATAAGGACAGTCCAGAGGACAGCTGAAGGACTTGTCGAGAATGTTGAGTTCGTGCAGGAAGGGGTGCGCCTTGATGTTACTCCCTCGGTTGCGCCGGGAAGTGATCAAATAACCCTTGATGTTAATGTCAGCGTTTCGGAGCTTATAGGTTTCAGGGCGGATTTGCCGATGATAGGCGATCGGGCAGCCAACACCCTGATAACAATTCAGGACGGCAAAACAGTTGTTATAGGAGGCCTCATAAGAGAATCCGAACGCTCTGAAGAAACAGGGGTTCCTCTACTCAAGGACATCCCTCTGCTGGGGTATCTTTTTAAACGCCGCACCGCCGGTAAAGACAGAAGTGAACTTCTGATATTCCTTACTCCCGAGCTGGTCATAGACTGATTATTAATGACTGTTGAGAAGGGCCGGCAGTATCTTAAGGAAAAAAACTACCCGCTGGCCGTCAGGGAATTTAAATCCGCTGCGGAAAAGTCACCCGAAAACAGCGAAACTCATTATTTTCTTGCGCTCTCTTATGTTCTTATGGGTAAAAGGACAAACGCGGAGGAATGGTTTCTTCTTGCCGAATCACCCGTACGGAATGCCTTAAAAATAGACTCTTCACAGGAAAAGTACCATGACCTTCTTGTAGAAATTAAGTCGCTTGCCGGAAAACTGGATGAGCTGAGCAGGGAATACAGGAGAAAAATAGATGAAGAATCCGGCCACATCTATGCAAGGATGCTTGAAAAAATAGCAACTATCGGTGTTCTTTCCATACCCGCTACGGAAGAAAGACCCGCTAAAGTCAGACATAAAGGCTATATCTTTATACACTACTTTTTTATTCCGGCAACCGCTGCTGTTGGGGCTGCGCTGTGGATACTGGGGATACATACGCCGATTAGAAATCTTGCGTTAATGATTTTAGCTCTCTATGTGGTTCTGCGAATCTTCTCGGGTATCAGATTTGAAAAAGACCGCAGGTGGTAATTGCCATCTGACTTGAGAGAATCCCTGCTAATTTATATAATACCTTAAGTTAAAAAGTTTTAAACCGAAAGAGGGATATACATATGTCTGAAAAAGCAAAAAACGTTTATGTTGGAATGAGCGCCGACCTGGTCCACCCCGGCCATCTTAATATAATAAAAGAGGCCTCAAAACTCGGCAGGGTAACCATAGGCCTTCTCACGGATGCGGCTATAGCAAGCTATAAACGTCTCCCCTACCTTGAGTTTGAGCAGCGCAAGGCCGTGGTTGAGAACCTTAAAGGAGTGGATAAAGTAGTTCCCCAGGAGACTTTGGATTACCGCCCCAACCTTGAAAAAATCCGTCCTGATATAGTAGTCCACGGGGATGACTGGAAGGAAGGGGTTCAGCAAGAGGTCCGCCAACAGGTAATAGATACGCTTAAAAAATGGGGCGGCAAACTTGTTGAAGTTCCCTACACAAAAGGAATATCCTCCACAATGCTAAACCGCGCGGTCAAAGAAGTAGGCACAACCCCCGAGATACGCCTTAAGCGCCTTAAGAGGTTAATAAAGTCAAAGAAAGTTGTTCGTATTATAGAGGCTCATAACGGACTGACAGGACTTATTGCCGAAAACACCAGAGTGAAAATTAACGGCGTAACAAAGGAGTTTGACGGTATGTGGGCCAGCAGCCTGACCGATTCTACGGCAAAGGGAAAGCCCGATATTGAGGCCGTTGATATATCCCAGCGCATTAGTAACATAAACGATCTTGCGGAAGTTACCACCAAGCCTGTAATATTCGACGGCGATACCGGAGGCCAGAGCGAGCATTTCGTATTTACCGTGCGAACTCTGGAGCGGCTGGGGGTTTCGGCAGTTATAATAGAAGACAAGGTCGGATTGAAGAAAAACTCTCTTTTCGGAACCGATGTAGAGCAGCAGCAATCGCCTATAGATATGTTCTGCGAAAAGATAAAGTCCGGAAAACAGGCCCTGGTAACAGACGATTTTATGATAATAGCCAGGATAGAAAGCCTGATACTCAAAGCCGGCCTTGATGATGCTTTAAAACGCGCCGAAGCCTATATCAATGCGGGTGCTGACGGAATAATGATACATTCAAAAGAGAAAACACCTGATGAAATTCTTGAGTTCTGCAGCAGATATAAAAAGTTTGCCAGGAAGGTTCCCCTGGTTGTTGTCCCCAGCACCTACGATACCGTTTACGAGGAAGAGCTTGCCGAAGCCGGTGTAAATATTGTTATATATGCCAACCAGCTTCTCCGCAGCGCCTACCCGGCAATGGTTGATACTGCAAAGACAATACTTCAGTCCGGCAGGGCTTATGAAGCCAGGAAAAACCTGATGCCTATCAGCGAAATCATATCCCTTATTCCCGACTGCATAGGGAAAGAAAAACAGTGCGAAACGGAATAAAATTTTCCCGCTTTTTGCCGTGACAGGCTCAAAGATAGACTGTTCCCGGTTTTTTAAATTCCTCACCGGCGCCGGTATTGAGTTTTTTACCGGAGTGCCCGATTCTCTTCTTAAGGACTTCTGCGCTTATGTAAGCGACAATATTGGATGCGATAACCATATAATAGCCGCAAATGAGGGTAATGCCATTGCGTTGGGCTGCGGCTATCACCTGGCAACGGGTAAAACACCGCTGGTATATATGCAGAACTCCGGATTGGGAAACTCGGCAAATCCGATTCTTTCACTCGCCGATAGCCAGGTTTACTCCATACCGCTTGTTATGGTGATAGGCTGGAGGGGTATGCCCGGAGTCAAAGACGAGCCTCAGCATATAAAACAGGGAAGGGTGCAAAGCGTCCTACTTGATGCCATGGAGATACCCTATGAAGTCCTTAAACCCGACACCGATGATGCAGTTTCCGCCGCGCAGAGGATAATAGATACGGCCCGCAGGGAAAACCGCCCCGCGGCAATAGTTGTGCCCCCGGGTTCTTTTTGCGGATATAAGCTTTCCGGGGAGCTGCCCTGTGAATTACCTATGACCCGGGAAGACGCGATAGGAATAATAGTTTCAACTCTTGAAGATGACGCTGTAATAGTTTCAACCACCGGCAAGACATCCCGGGAGTTGTACGAGTACCGCCACGGCGCCGGACAGGGCCACGAAAAAGATTTTCTTACCGTGGGCTCAATGGGACATACCTCCCAGATAGCCCTTGGAATATCCCTAAATACAAATAAAAAAGTTATATGTCTGGACGGAGACGGTTCGGCAATAATGCATATGGGTTCCATGGCCGTCAATGCCGGCCGTGGTCAAGGCAATTTTATTCACATAGTGATTAATAACGGCGCTCACGATTCAGTAGGGGGCCAGCCGACCTGCGGCTTTGAGATTGATTTTGTAACCGTCGCCCTCGGCTGCGGATATGAGCGGGCTATAAAAGCCGACACGGAGAAATCCTTAAAAAAATCACTGAAAACTCTTCTTTCTGCCGGTGAAGGCCCCTGTTTTCTTGAAGTAAGGGTTAAAAAAGGTGCGCGCGCAGACCTTGGACGTCCCGCGACTACGCCTGTGGAAAACAAAAAAGCTCTGATGGAATTCCTACGGCAGAACGATAACTGACCGGTGAAAAAAACAACCTGTTTTATTCTTGTCGCTTTTCTTTTATTTCCATCATCAGTTTTTGCCGGTATAAGGATAAACAATCCCTACGGAGAGGTTAATTTCGAAAGGTTCGGCAGGTATAAATCCAACCTGCATACCCATACTTCTGAAAGTGACGGGGAGTTTGACCCCGGCAAGGTTATCAGTCTTTATTCAGGCAATAACTATGCTGTACTGGCTATTGCCGACCACGATGTATGCGGACCGGGAGGAAACTGGGGAAATATGCAGCCGGAAACTACCTGGCCCTGGACAGACTGGATTGATAATGAAGCTTCCGTAATTAATATCCGGGAAGGGATCCAGAGAAGCGCTTTCTTTTCGGATTTGGGTCAGGATGGTGTTCTGGCTGTAAGGGGTAATGAATTAAGCGAGCATCACCATACGGGCTCCTACTTCAGTGATTTAGGTTATATATTCAACCCCTCTATAGATGAACACGATTATTTTTCTGATATAGAGGACAGCGGGGGACTGGCAATGTTTTTTCATCCCGGAAGATACGACTATCCCCCGTTCTGGTACAATAGCTTTATAGATACCTACAGGGAGGCAATATTCGGGATAGAGGTCTATAATATGGGTGACAGGTATCCCGGTGACAGGGCTTTCTGGGACGCCGTGAACAGATCAAGAGAACCTGGCGACCTTATATGGGGCTTCTCAAACGATGATATGCATACCTCCGAGCATCTGTTCAGGAATTATAATATTCATTTCCTTCCGGAAGTGACAGAAGAAAGCCTTATAGATAACCTTAAAACAGGCGCCCTGACTTTTTCCTTTGAACCCGGTGGAAGCGGAGATGCTCTTGCTCCTAAGCTGGATAGGGTAACTGTAGACGGGACAAATATAACCCTGTCAGCTTCCGGTTATGATTCAATATACTGGTATGATTCAGCAACTGCTGTAATTCACGAGGGATCCACAATTGACGTCAGAGAAACAGACTCAGTCTTTGTCCGGGCGGTGCTGCAGAACAGCAGCGGCCGCACATATACCCAGCCCTTCGGTATTGAATCGGGCCGCTCCCCAATTCTTGAAAACCATTATTTCGGATACGGGAAAGGACACGGAACCTATATGGACCCTGAAACGGTAGCTATTGACGGCTGGATGTTCTGGGGCGGCGGCTGGTGGGCAGAGAGCGGCAGCGGAGACCCTGCCGCCTATAAAGGCAGCCATATGATAAAAAGATGGGAGCCGGGTACGGGAATCTTTCAGGATTTCAGCGCTCAGGCAGGTCAGGTATACTCTCTCAGCCTGCGGGCGATTGACAATGAAGAGGAACCTATGAACAAGTATTCCTCTCTCGTACTTTGCGTGGAATGGTTTGACCATAATGAAGAGATGATAGGCAGTAAAGTTGAGATAGATTCTCTCCGTGGCGGCGGAGACCTTGACTTATGGGTCAGCCTGTCGGGAACGGCATCCGCCCCCCAAGGAGTTTCCTACGGACGTTTTCTCGTAGTTACACAAGAGGAAGGTGATGACCTCTGGGAAGGAGCTGTTTACTATGATAATGCTTCAGTATTACTCCGCTGAAAACTCCCGTGAAGTTTAATAAGAAAATAAGGAGAGCCCTCCAGAAACACCATCCTCTTGCCCGCAATATTGACAGTCGGGTGCGTTTGAGCTGGGTCCTTAAGAGAAGCGCCGTATCCAATAAAAACTGGTACTGCTATTTCAGAATACCTAAATGCGCCAGTTCTACAGTGATAAGGACTCTTGCCAGTTATGACCCTTTTATACCCTTCAGTGAAAAAGACAGCAGGGGCTCCTTGGCAAAAAAAAGTTTCAGCGGACTCCGCTCCGCAAGAGCCCTCAAACTGAAAAGCTTTGTAAAGAAATATTACCTCTTTACATTTGTCAGGAATCCCTATACAAGGCTGCTTTCTTCCTATAAATCAAAAATAGCAGGCTCCGACAGCCCACGGTACGAGCCTGCCCGGCAGTTTATCCTCTCAACCTCTTCCGACAGAAAACTTTCTTTTGAGGGCTTTATCAGATACCTGGAATCCGGAGGTCTTTTCTCTGATCCCCACTGGCTTCCTCAGACCTCAATGCTCCCGGTCAAACCAGGTGATATTGATTTCATAGGACGTGTTGAAACAATAGATAAGGATTTGGAGATAATTATAAACAAAATTTTCGGTGAAGGGACTTACAAAGGCGCCGCCGTACGCACAGTCGGCAGAACGGAAAGCTCCTCACAGACAGGCGATTATTATAATACTGAAACCGCCGCCCGTGTTCTGATCCTGTACAGACAGGATTTTGACAGCTTCGGTTACAGTCACGATCCTGCTCTTGACAAACCTTAATTGTTGTGTTACTATCATTTAAAACATACTAAACGATATAAATATGAAAGAAAAAAACATACAGACAGAATTTGCAAACGCAGCCGGAATGCTTGCTTCCAGACTGAGCCTTTCCCCTATAGCCGGACAGATTTACGGCCTTCTCTATATGTCCCCCGAACCTGTATCTCTAAACGAAATGGTTAAAAAACTAAACATAAGCAAAGGCTCCGCTTCCATAAACGTTCGCACGCTTGAGTCCTGGGGAGCAGTAAAAAAGGTTTGGGTAGACAATTCCCGTAAAGATTACTACGAGGCAAATACCGACACCCTTGATATAGTCTTCCGAAAACTCAGGGACGGACTTGATCGGCGCCTTAAAGACCTTGGAAATGAGCTCAGCGGTATACAACAGTCTGTCAGAGAAAAAACCAATTCTTCTGAAGAAAAAAATTTCTACGCAGAGAGATTGAAAAATGCAAAGGATATGTATAATAAGGCAATGCAGTTGCTTGATTTGCTATCAGGTAGTGCGGAGGCTGATTGAATATAAAAAGGAGATAAAGAAAAAATGAACGAAATAATTAAAGATGATGAAATTGATTTGAGAGAAGTATTCGGAGTACTTAAAAAAAGAAAAGTTTTCATAATACTTCTTGTGGCTGTCTGCGCCGCACTGGCAGCCCTTTTTACATTGATGATACCTGCAACCTATACCGCAACAAGCGCAACCCTTACGGTTATGCAGGAGCCGGCCCCTCACGAAAGGTTAATGACATCCTATGAAGTAATGAATAAAATCAGGGAAAAAGCCGGAGACGAAGCGGTAGCGAATTCAAAATTCAAATCAGAGACAGATCGTCAAAGAGAAACTTTGATATTTGCGGTGACATCCCCGGATCCTGCTGTTTCTGTTGAACTGTCCCGTTTATGGGCCGGTATTTATTCAGAAGCATACCTTTCTATGAAAAGGGAAGAAATAGAAAGCATTAAAAACAGAATCCGTAGAATGAAAAAAGAACTTGAAAACTATCCCAAGTACCGGAGCCTGCGGGAAATTCAATTAGAAGACCTTCAATACGACAGGGGAGGGGCAAGAGAATACGCATCGGTTGTTCTTGAAGTGCATCCGTTTTACCAGGCCTTTGAAAGTGAAATAGCCCGTGAAAAAGTAAACCTGAGCTATATGAGAATGGAAACCGATAGTTTTGCCATGCACGTTCACGAACCTGCTGTTCTGTCTCAGGCAAAGGAAAACCCCCGTCCGCTGGCAAGGAATATACTTCTTGCAGTAGTTCTTTCTTTGTTTGCGGCAGCAGTCCTGATATTTATATACGAGTTCCTTAAAGGAGCCGTGAGCAGGAATAAATAAAAAAATGCGGAAACCCTCTTTTTCAGAGATAGATAGCGAAAAACTAAAAAAACTTGTTTCAGATATGAAACAGGTAAAAAAGCGTCTTGAGCAATCCGGCGCTTCTGTTTATCTTTCTGGTGGGACCTTATTGGGAGCTGTCCGCAGCAATGATTTTATTCCCTGGGACTGGGATGTGGAATTTATGGTTCACAGGAAAAATTTCAGACGTAAACAGTTTATGAAAACTATTCTTAAGGATGGTTATAATATTAAACAATCCTTTCTTTCTGGGCCTCCAAAAATATCGGTGCAATCAGTAGTTGAAATTGAAATTTTTGAATTCAGGGAAGAAGAAAAATATTACAGTTGCAGCTATAAACTAAGAAATAGACACGATATGCGAATCCTGCGCAAATTTTTCAGGAAACCTTCTAAAATAAATTTCAAGGGAATCAATTTTGCAGTGCCTTCTCCTGTTGAGGATTTCCTGACTTGGCGTTATGGTGACTGGCAGAACCCGAAGGAAACTTCCCGGAGCAAAAAGACCTATCTGACAGAAAACTTTTCTCCCAACAGGCATAAAAAAAAGAAAAAAGGTTTAATATATTATACGATGAAACTACCCCGGAAACTGGCAAAAAGCTGTGATATGCTTATTGTAAAAATACTGGGTTGCTGCAGTAAGAGGAAAACGCTTTTATGAACTCAAAAAAAGAACTGGATATCCAGCAAAAGATCTGTCAGGAGCAGAATGCTAAACTGAGAATACGCTCTAAAGAAGAGCGTCTAAAACATGCCCTGGGTATGATGGAAGCAAAAAAAATATTTGAAAATCTCAATATTCCATTTTATATGGGCGGAGGTACTCTGTTGGGAGCATACCGTGAAAATGACTTCATACCTTGGGACTGGGATATTGAATTTGACTTTAAATATGAGGAAGTGAAGAAAAAAAGAGAAGATATTAAATCGGCTTTCAAAAAAGCTGGATTTAAGTTGAAAGGAGAACGCACTAAAAAGAAGAACTGGAAACTGACCTTTGAAAAATATGGCACTAGTTACGAGCTTATGGGGTGGTACAAAAAAGGTGGTTTGCGCCGTCGCCGTCACAATAAAATTAAGGACAAGTTTTTTAGGGAATATACCTTTATAGAGTTTTATGGAGAAAAATTTCCGTGTTTAGCCCCTATAGAAGAATTTCTCACGTATCATTACGGAGACTGGCATGAACCTAAAAGAACATCCGTTAAAGATGAATATCTGTCTCCGGAATTTTTTGTGCAGAAAGAAAGTACTTTCAACAAATTGAAGAATATTTTAAAGGTAAGTAAGAATAACCGAAAAAGCAGCGGGTAAAGAACTCAAAAAACAGCGATATCATTTAACTTTAAACTAATGACAAAAAGTATAAACAAAAAAGAACTTAATATAATACTCGCCGAAGGTGAAGGTTATCACACAGAATTTAAGGAAAAATGTGACAAAAGCCTGTCTCGAGAACTAGTAGCATTTTCTAACTCTTCTGGCGGGAAAATTCTACTTGGGGTGAAAGATAACGGCAAAATAAAAGGTATAAAGATTAATAATCAACTCAAGTCCTCTCTTCAGGATACGGCAAGAAACTGTGATCCTCCGATTGTTTTTGAACTCTTTGAAATGGGAAATATTGTAATCCTAAAAGTCCCCGAGGGAAAAAACAAGCCTTACCAGTGCAGGGACGGCTTTTTCATAAGAGCAGGAGCTTCTACCCAGAAGATGAAACGGGATGAAATCTTAAAATTTATTGTTTCAGAAAGCGTTATTCATTTTGATCAAACAACTAACCATAAATTTAAAATTGAAAAAGACTTTGATTTTGAAAAGTTCAGCAAATTCATAGATAACGCAGGTATTTCTCTTCCGGGCACCGGATACAGGGATGTGTTGCGGAATCTGGGACTTGGGACCAAAGAAAAAGGGAGTTTTTTTCTTAATAACGCCGGAGTATTGGTCTTTGCAAAAGACGCTTCAAAATTCTTTAGGCAGGGCTTTGTAACCTGTGTTCTATACAAGGGAAAGGATAAGAGCAAAATACTTGACAGAAAAGATTATAAAGACGATATAGTCTCAAATTATTATAACAGCGTAATGTTTCTTGAAAAACACCTCAACCTGGAGTATGTAATAAAGGGTGCGGGCCCAAGAAAAGAGGTTTACGAAATACCTCGTGAAGCTTTCAGGGAAGCACTGCTGAATGCCCTTATTCATCGTGATTATTACGATGATAGAACAGGGGTTTTTATTGAAATATTTGATAATAAGCTTATTATAATAAACAAAGGTAGACTGTTATTTGATAAAAAATATCTTGGGAAGATAAGCCTCCCGAGGAATCCTCTTCTTTTTGATATATTCTACAGGTTGGGTTTGATAGAAAAAGTGGGGTCGGGAATAAGCAGAATAAAGTCTCAATGCCGCAGTTCCGGTATCAGGACGGAGTTCGATACGGGGGAATTTTTTATTGTGATTTTTCACAGGAGAAAGACCCCCCAGAAAACCCCC
>PWOI01000152.1 GCA_003557485.1 Elusimicrobiota bacterium
CGGAGCCTTTTCCGGGACAATGAAAAATGCGGAAGTGATAAAAAAAATAGCCTCTTTTGTGAATGTTCCCCTTCAGGTTGGCGGCGGAATAAGGGATTTTCGGGCTATTGAAGAACTGTTTGGGTCTGGTGTATCAAGAGTAATAATGGGAACATCTGCCATCAAGGACAGGGATCTGCTTCGCCGGGCTTTAAATAGCTGGCCCGGCAGAATAAGCGTGGGAATAGACTCTGAATCTGGAAAAGTGGCTATAGGCGGCTGGAAAGATGTTACGTCTGTTAAAGCTGAAACGCTGGCAGCCGAAATTGAAGCAGAAGGAGTGGACGAAATAATTGTGACGGATATAAAAACAGACGGAATGCTTACAGGGCCTAATTTGAAGTGGGTTGAAGAAATAGCACGAAGAGTTAGTATTTCCGTTGTTGCTTCCGGGGGTGTTTCTTCAATAAGCGATATAGAAAGAATAAGAGACCTGGAACCGGCAAATATTACCGGGGTAATAGTGGGGAAGGCGCTTTACAGCGGAGGCTTTTCCCTGAAAGAAGCAATCGAAGCAGGCGGGAAGAAATAAAAAGAGGAAAAAATGGATATCAGTAAACTCAAATTTGATTCGCAGGGTCTTATACCCTGTATTGCGCAGGACTGCGATGATGGGCGTGTTCTTATGCTTGCCTATATGAATGCCGAGTCTATTAAAAAAACAATTGAGGAGAAAAAAGCCTGTTATTTTTCGCGTTCCCGCAACTCTCTCTGGCTTAAAGGAGAGGAGTCCGGAAATTTTCAGTATGTAAAGGAAATATATACAGACTGCGACGGAGACACTATTCTTATTAAAGTGGAGCAACAGGGGTCGTGCGCCTGCCATAAAGGGTACAGGTCCTGTTTTTTCAGAAAATATGATAAAGGTGAGTTTGGTGTTTGCGAAAACAAAGTCAAAGACCCCGGGGAAATGTATAAAAAATAAGCAGACGCGGAGTAAACCAGGTGAATAAGTTTCAGTTTCCCCGGAGAGGAGTCTACCTTCTCTTTGATCCCCTGAAGTGGAAAAAAAAGCCCTGGGAAAAGACCCTTGAAGAAGTTTTTCCGTTTGTCTGCGCTGTTCAGCTCAGAAGCCCTTCTATGTCCCTTGAGGAAACCGAAGATACAGCGGCTATATTAAGAAACATTACTTTAAGGGCGGGAGTTCCTCTCATAATAAATAACTTTCCCGGTATTGCCGCTGGTTGCCGGGCGGATGGGGTCCATCTTGGAAAAGAAGATATGTCCGTCTCCCGGGCAAAGAAAGTTTTCAGCGGTATAATAGGCGTTTCCCGTCATAATCAGCATGGAGCTGATGAAGCTGTAGAAGAGGGAGCTTCATACATAGGTGCCGGACCCGTATTTGCAACGGAAACAAAAGATACCGGAAGAAAAACACTCGGGCCTGAAGGGTTCAGTAAAATAAAAAAGTCTTCGCCAATACCCGTTATACCTGTAGGAGGTATAAATCCGTCAAACCGGCGGCTTCTTTACGGCATATCAGATATTGTAGCGGTATCCTCAGCAATAAACAGCTCTCCGGACCCGGGAAAAACAGTAAACCTGCTTGTTTAAATTTTGGATTGCGCGCGAAGAATTCTTTCCCTGGCGGGAGGATGAGAATAATAAAACCATTTAATTATTTTCGGAGGGTCGGCGTATGACAGGTATTTATTGGCAAACGAGGCCATTACCGATATAAATTTTTCGGGCATACCGCTAAGCTCGATAGAGTCCCTATCGGCCTGCTTTTCAAATTTACGCGAGAGCATAAGAAGAAAAGGCTTAAATGCGAAATTAATAATTCCTAACGTAAGCATTACTGCAGGAAGCGAATAAATTGTATCAATCCGCCCAATCTGAAGGCTACGGGATATAAAAGGAAAGGCCCTGAATAAAATATACAGCGAAACCAGGGATGCAAATCCGTCAGCGGCGAGGAGTTTTGGTATGTGGCGGCGCACTGAATGACTCAGTTCGTGCGCCATAACAGCCTCAACTTCAGCATTGTCATAATTTTCAATAAGAGTGTCTCCGAGCAGCATTCTTCTGGTCTTTCCGAGTCCGGAAACTGCAGCGTTGGGCTTTTTAGTTTTATCCCCGAGGAAGATCTTGCATATTTCCACAATGTCAGCGCCGGCCTTTGATGCCATGCGGGTCAGGGACTGCTTAAGCCCTTCATCCTCCAGAGGCTCAAGCCGGTAGAATATAGGTATAAGAAGAACAGTAGCCAGTCGCTGAAGAAGAGAGGTGAAAGCAAAAATGAAGATAGCGGTCCAGAGCCACCACAGGTTTTCGGATAGTCCCGTAAGATAATAGAATACGTTAACTGCAATAAGTCCGATTACCAGAGAGAGAAGAAAAGATTTAAAATAATCAAATACCCATTTCCCGAAGCTCTGTTTTGAGAATCCGAACCTGTGTTCAATCCTGAATCCGCCTATGTAGCTGAATATAAAAGTCAGAGCCTTCAGAAGTAAAAAGAAAACTGAAAAATAGATTGAACGCAGTATTAAAGGAGTCTCAAAAGAAGAGAATAAATTTCTCTGCAGGTTCTGGACTGAAGGAAGAAGAAGTATAAGCAGAAAGACGGCTGCTGTAATTGAAGAAAGTGAATCAGAATAAAGCTTACTGAAAAAATATTTTTTTGCTTTCTCCTGTTTTTTAGCATCAATTAATTCCATAAAAAAATCTCCTTAGTTGACGGTTCAAGTTGTCAATTTCAGGTATTTTAACTATAATAACGCCAACGGTCAAATGAAAAAGAAAACCAGTTTAATACTTCTTTGCCTTCTCCTTCCCGCTCTTGCGGCTGTAATGTTTGCGGCGGGTATAGGCAGCGCTCTTGAGCTTAAGACGCTGGACTGGCGATTTGTCCTGCGCGGGCCCGATCCTGTAAAAGATAACGTTCTTGTTGTAGCAATAGGAGACGAGAGTGTTTCACCCGAAGTTCTTGGGCGATGGCCATGGCGCCGCGCCTATATGGCGTCTTTTATTAATATAGTATCAAGATATTCTCCCCGGTCAATAGTTTTTGATATTCTTTTTACCGAACCTTCAGTAGATTTCCCAACTGATGATGTTATGTTTGCGGAACAGGCCGAAACGGCCGCAAATGTATATTTCCCTTTCTTTGTACGGGCTGAGGATGCGCCCCGCGCGCGGGGATACTCTGCTGTTATGGATGAGGCCAACAGGGAGCTTCTTGAAAAGATTTCACTTGGTTCGGCATCGGAATATGCAGGTGCCCTTTTCATAGAAGCAGATAGTATTGTTATGCCAATAAGTATATTAAGCGAGCATGCAGCCGGTTCCGGCTATGTTAATGCTACACCGGATCACGACGGGATAACACGAAGAATACCCCTGATAATAAACCACCGGGACAGCCTTCTGCCAAGCGTATCATTTAAAGCGGCCCTTGATTACCTGGGAGCTTCAAGTGAGGATGTAACTATCAATCCTGGCAGAAACATAACGGTCAGAACACCGGAAAGGACTATCAGGATACCTGTTGACAGCAGGCAGAGGATGCTGGTAAACCATTCTGGAGAGTTCAGTACGGAAAATATGCCTCTTCTTTCTTTTATCGGGCTTATAGTTGATCATGAGGATTTTCTGTCAGGAGAAGAGAAACCGGACTCTCTTAAAAAGATTGAAGACAAGGTCGTATTTCTTGGACTTACTGCAACCGGAACGGTTGATTTAAGGCCGACGCCTTTTTCAACAGTATTCCCAATGGTTTCGTTTCTTGCAAACGGCACTGCAAACATTATAGAAGGAAATTTTCTTAAACAGGCTTCTCCCTTTACCGATATTCTTATCATACTCTTTTTAGGCTTTGCCGCGGCGCTAATAACAGTAAAGTTTAAAGCTGTGCCTTCCGCAGTTTTCAATATGATTCTTTTATCGGCTTTTTTTCTTGTGAGCTTTTACCTGTTCAGGAATAACTACGTAATAAGTGCTTTCTATCCTTTTGCTTCCGTTATTTTTTCTTATGCCGGAATTACCGTTTATAAATTTACAGGGGAAGAGCAGGAGAAAAAAGTTATACGGAATATGTTTCAGAGATACGTTTCATCGCAGGTGGTTGATAGCCTCCTCCAGCATCCCGAAACGATTAAGCTTGGAGGAGAAAAAAGATACCTTACCATGTTTTTTTCTGATATAAGGGGTTTTACAACCATGTCGGAAAATCTTCAGCCGGAAGAAGTTGTGCATATACTCAACGAGTACCTTACTAAAATGATTGAAATCATTTTCAAATATAACGGTACCCTTGATAAATTCATGGGAGACGCGATAATGGCTATATGGGGCGCTCCTACAGGAGAGGAGAAACACGCTGAAAAAGCTTTGCGAGCAGCTGTTGAAATGAGAGATAGCCTGGAGCAGCTTCAGAAAAAATGGAAGGCCGAGGGCAAAAAATCCATTGCCGTGGGAATGGGCATCAATACCGGGAATGTGGTCGTAGGCAATATGGGCTCGGAACAGTTTGCCGACTATACAGTCATAGGGGACGATGTTAACCTTGCCGCCCGCCTTGAACAGAATGCCGGCCCCGGACAGATTCTCCTATCGGAAGAGACCTATAAAATTGTAGAAGATATTGTAAATGCAAGAAAACTTGAGCCACTCAAGGTAAAAGGAAAGGAAAAGCCGATCAACGTATACGAGGTTTACGGACTTAAAAACTGAGGAAAAGTTTTTGGTTCTTGCAGTCATTGAATAAAATTATTATACTTTTTCTCAATTACCGGGTTAGCCGGATGTTTTAAACCCGGGGCCGTCGGGCCCCTATAAATAATATGAAAGACAATGCAATCCTATTAATATCCTGTCCCGACCGGAAAGGACTGATAGCAGCAGTTACTGATTTTGTTTTTTCCCGGGGAGGCAATATAGAGCATGCCGACCAGCATGTAGACAAGGACAGAAATATCTTTTTTATGCGGATAGAATGGTCTCTTGAGGGTTTTGATATTCCGCGCGGAGAGATATCCGGATGCTTCAGCCGGCTTGCAGAAAAATTTGATATGGAGTGGCAGCTTCACTTTAGCAGGGAAAAGACAAATACGGCGCTATTCGTTTCGGGAGAGTTGCACTGTCTTTATGACATCCTCTACAGATACTCCGAAGGCCAGTTCAATATAAACATTCCCCTTATAATATCCAATCACCCGGAAGCCGGTGAGGTTGCCGAAAGTTTCGGGGTGGATTTTGAGTTTATACCCGTTGAAAAAGAAAACAAAACTGAACAGGAAGAGCTCCAGCTTCAGCTGCTTAAAAAGTATGAAATAGAGACAGTTGTGCTTGCCAGGTATATGCAGATTCTTACCGGCCGGTTTGTAGATGAGTACGCTAACAGGATAATAAACGTTCATCATTCCTTTCTTCCCGCTTTTGCCGGCGCCCGGCCCTATGAGAGGGCTTTCCGACGCGGAGTTAAAGTAATAGGTGCGACCAGTCATTACGTAACTGAAAAACTGGATGACGGGCCCATAATAGAACAGGATGTCGCAAGGGTAAGCCACCGGGACAGCGTCAGGGAGATGAAAAGAAAAGGCCAGGACCTGGAAAAGGCGGTTCTGTCAAGGGCGCTGAAATGGCATTCCGACCGGAAAATACTTGTTTACGGTTCTTCCGAAGAGGTAAAAACGGTAGTTTTTGACTGATGGGCATAGGGATTAAGCCTTTAACAAATAAAGAAACCGCCAGGTTTGAGCCGATACAGAACCTCCCTGTTCCTGAAGAGGTAATCCTTTATACGTCACAGCATATCGGGGCTCCTTCGGAAGTAATAGTTGAAAAGAAAGATACAGTCCGGAAGGGGCAGTTAATAGCTTCGCCCAAAGGAGGGTGCTCGGCGGCGCTCCATTCTTCAATTGCCGGAGTTGTCCGTGATATATCTAAGGTCAACATGTGCGGCGGCCGGTCCGGAAAAGCTGTTACTATTAAAAAAGAGAAAGTGCAGGAGCAGGAAAAAGATTTTATGAAGCCGCTTTCTTCTCCGGATGCCGATAAAATAATAAAAAGAATAGCCGATGCCGGAATAGTCGGAATGGGCGGAGCCGGGTTCCCGACACATGTTAAGATAGTTCCGCCGAAGCCTGTGGATATCGCTTTTTTAAACGGATGCGAATGCGAACCTTTTCTTACAGCCGATGAAAGAGTAATGACCGAATATAACAAAAAAGTGGTTGAGGGGTTTGCCCTCCTGAAAAAAGCAACCGGAGCAGAAAAAGGCATAATAGGGATAGAAGACGACAAACCTGTTGCCATAGAAAAAATAACCGAAGCTGCCGCCGCCTGCGATGACATCGAAGTGAAAATACTTGAAAAAATATACCCCCAGGGTTATGAGAAAATGCTTATTACAAATACGACAGGCCGGACGATACCCCCCGGGAAATTACCCTTTGACGTTGGCGTAACGGTCCATAACGCCTCCACTTGCCTGGCTGTTGCGGAAGCAGTCTTTGAAGGCAAACCGCTTATAGAAAGAGTGGTAACTGTTTCCGGGGAATGCCTGCCTCATCCGGTCAATTACAGGGTGCCTCTGGGTATGCCTGTCAGTGAAGTTTTGAGATACTCTATTTCAGGTATTTCCAAAATGGGAGAATTTGATGTTTATATGGGGGGGCCGATGATGGGTGTCTCCCTGGACAGCCTGGACTACGGGATCCTGAAAACTACTTCCGGCATAATAGTGCAGCGCCCTTTTTTCAGGAAACAGGCTCCCTGTGTTAAATGCGGCCGCTGCGTGGATACCTGTCCTATGGGACTCTGCCCCCAGAGGCTGAATATGTTTTATGAAGGCAGGGATTTCGGATCTATGTCCGAAGCCGGACTGGAAAACTGTATGGAATGCGGATGCTGCAGTTATGAATGCCCTTCTGAAATCTGCCTTACCGAAAGGTTCAAGGAGGCCAAGATAAACCTGTGACCAGAGAAAAAAGTACTTCATTAAAGATGGTTTCCGTTCTGCTTGGATTCTGCCTTGTGTCGGCGGCATCGCTTGGCTATATTTACGGTATTTCCGCAGAACGCATTGAGGAGAACCGGCGGCAGGTTATAAGGCAGTCAATATTCAATGTTATACCCGGCATAGATGACTATGACGTCCATCCGGAAGACAGGTCTTTTTTCCGGGGCCTGTCTGAAGACGGTATCGTTGCGGGTTATGCGCTACAGAGGGGCGGGATAGGGTTCCAGGGTGAAATAGTCCTGGTTGTCGGGATTGCCGAAAGCCTTGAGAAAATAACCGGGGTGGATGTTGTAGAGACCGTTGAGACCCCTGGCCTCGGGGACAGGATCAGGGACGGGAGTTTTCTAAATCAGTTTATAAACATGGATATCCCAGATGACGGAAAAATTAAGATTGACGGCATAACGGGTGCGACTATGTCGTCTGATGCAGTTAAAAGAATCATAGAGAACGCTATAAAAGATGCTGAAAAAAGAATTTATTAAAGGACTCTGGAAAGAGAACCCGGTGCTGCGCCAGCTTCTGGGAATGTGTCCGACACTGGCGGTAACCACTTCGTCTTTAAACGGAGCGGCTATGGGCCTTGCAACTACTTTTGTTGTTCTTTCTTCCGGCATTGTTGTTTCCATTCTCAGAAAGATTATACCGCCCCAGGTGAGAATACCGGTCTTTGCGGTCATAATAGCGACCTTTGTAACGATTGCAGATATTGTGCTAAAGGCGCATTTTCCTTTAATAAGCCGAGAACTTGGGCCGTATGTCCCTCTTATTGTTGTAAACTGCCTGATAATGGGCAGGCAGGAGGCTTTTACTTCTAAAAACCCGATACACCTATCTATCGCAGATACGCTCGGTATGGGACTGGGGTTTACCTGGCTCCTGGTGCTACTGGGTTCAATCAGGGAGATTATGGGAATGGGAACCGTTTTCGGTATGAGAATTATGCCCTCAACTTTTGAAGAATGGATAATAATGGTTCTGCCAGCAGGCGCTTTTATTACTCTCGGGCTTCTGGCAGCTTTCTATAATATGATAAACGAAAAGAAAATGAGGAGCTGAAATGGCGGCGGAACTTATTACAATTTTTGTATCGGCGGTACTGGTAAACAATTTTGTTCTTTACTATTTCCTCGGGATATGCCCGTTCCTGGGAGTTTCGTCAAAACTGGATTCTTCCGTCGGCATAGGAATGGCTACTACTTTTGTTATGACTATGACCGCTCTGGTAACCTGGCCGGTATATTATTACTTTATTTCCCCGGAAACAGGACTCAACCTTCCTTTTCTTGAGTATATAGCTTTTATAATTGTTATTGCTTCGTTGGTACAGTTTGTAGAGATGTTTTTGAGAAAGTTTTTTCCGCATCTTTACAGGGCACTTGGTATTTATCTTCCTCTTATAACAACAAACTGCGCGATACTAGGTATGGCTCTTTTTATGGTCCTAAGACAGTATAATTACATACAGTCCGTGGTTTTCGGTTTCGGCGCTGGCTGCGGCTTTACTCTTGTCATTATAATAATGGCCGGGATAAGAGAGCAGCTTAAGTTCTCCCCGGTTCCGGGAGTTTTTAAAGGAGCTCCTATAACTCTTATTACCGCAGGGCTCCTGGCTCTTGCATTTATGGGGTTTGCCGGGATAATAACGCCGTAAGATGACTCTTTATCAGAGTATTGCAGTTCTGGGGTCGCTCGGAGTTGTTTCGGGCATAGTGCTTGCTGTCTCTTTTTCACGCCTCAAAGTTGAAGATGATCCGCTCGTTGAAGAAATTCTACAGGCGCTTCCGGATATAAACTGCGGAGCCTGCGGGTACGCCTCCTGCCATGCATACGCCGAACTTGTGGCTGAAGGGAAAGCCCCCGCTGATATGTGCGCTCCCGGCGGCCCGGAAACCGAAGAGAAAATAATCCGTATTAAAGGCGGAGATTTATCTTCCGAAAAGAAAATTCCCAAAAATGCTGTTGTGCATTGTAAACCACAGAAAAGAATCTTTTCAGCCGGGTATTGCGGTATTGAAACCTGTTCTGCAGCAAATATTTCCGGTGCGGGCCTGCTCTGCAGATTTGGATGCCTGGGTTTCGGAGATTGTCTGGCTGCTTGTCCTTTCGACGCAATAAAAATAAACAGCAGCGGGGCTGCCGAAGTAATCCCGGAAAAATGTACGGCCTGCGGATTATGTGTCAGGAGCTGCCCCAGGGATATTATCCTTATGGTAGACTATAATGACGGCCGCGCAAGCTATGTAGGCTGCTCAAATACTCAGGAAGGCAAGAATACGCGGAAAGTCTGCGGTTCCGGCTGCATTGCCTGCGGACTCTGTGTAAAGCGCGCCCCGGAAGGGACTTTTGTTCTTGAAGATAGCCTTGCCCGTGTCGAACACTCCGGAGGGGAAATAAATGTTGAAGAAATAAAATGCCCGACCGGGTGCATATACGAAAGCGTTGAAAAAACTAAGAATTGAGGCCCTGGTCCTTGAATCATCCCCGGAAGAAATTAAAGTTGAGATATCCCCGCCCGGGGAATGTTCTTCCTGCAACTGCTGCGCATATTCTAAAAAAAGAAAAATAACAGTTCCCGTAAAAGAAAGCATCTCTACCGGAGAAAAAGTTTCTTTAACTGTTGATTGCAGCAATCTTGCCGGTATGTCCTTTATTGCATATTTTATTCCGTCAGTTTTTCTACTCACAGGATTCGTATCCGGGTATTTGATTTTTGGAAACTTAGGAGCCCTGGCCGGTGCTATATCTCTTCTTGCAGCCGGCAGTTTTGTTACAGGACGTCTCAGTTCCGGTAAATACCGGTCTGCTGTGCAGGTAGAAAGGAGTGACTGAGTTTCATATAATTACAAGGAACGGGAGACATGAGGGAGCAGATAGTGCAGCTTCTGACCTAATCTTATAATTAATAAGCGGGAATCAAGATGATGTCAGATAATGAAAAGAGACAATATGTAAGGGTCACGCTGGATGTTCCTGCCGCAGTAAATTCTGCGGATGTAACAATACCTGAGAGCGAAGCAGTGCTTAAAGACATAAGCGCCGGGGGACTGATGATTGAAACAGAGCTAAAACTTTATACCGGGCTTCAAGTCAGTCTTCATATTTCCATTGCCGGCGACACCGGTCCTCTTTACGGAAGCGTAGTATGGCAGAAAGATAAAGAGTCCGGAAGATATTTTACAGGAATAAAACTTGACGATACTTTCAGTGAACAGAATGATAAAATAATCGGAATTATCGTCGAGAAAATAATCAAAGGCATTAAAGAAAAATATCTCGTCTGAGAATAGTTGAAGATTCAGTCGAGAATTGTTGTTGACATGGACGGAAAAATTTGCTAAAAGAATTTCTAAAGGATAGAAAAGAGGTAGGTTTTTAATAGATGGAAGGACGATTCGAAGGAGGAAGAAATGGCGAAGAAAGAAAAAGTTGCAAAGGCCGGAATTAAAAAGAGCCCGGGAAATCTTTATTATGTTGACAAGCAGGGCGATATTGCCGAAGTAAAAATGGCCCGCGGCGGCAAAAGAAAAGGAACCCCCAAGAAAATCGCCAAGACAGGAGTAAAGAAAGAAAAAGGATACCTTTATTTCGTAGATAAAGACGGCGATGTAGGCAGAACAAAAATGGCAAGAGGCAGAAAGTAACTGACTCGTACCGTTAAAACTAAGAATTAAGAATGGCCCCTTGAAAGAGGGGCTATTCTTATTTTATAGCAGTAAAGTGAAAAAAAGCACACTTAACAAGGAAGACCTTATGGATCTGATCCCTCACCGTGATCCCTACCTTATGATTGATGAATGCGAGATTTCGGAGCCGGGAAGAAAAGGGACCGGAATAAAAAAACTTACGGGAAAAGAATTTTTTTTTGAAGGGCATTTCCCCGGCCGCCCCATAATGCCGGGAGTACTCGTTATAGAAGCAATATACCAGACAGCGCTGGCAGTAACTGCCCGGAGAGATTTAAAGCTTTTGAAGATAAAAAAGATAAAATTCAGGCAGACCATAGAGCCCGGCGATATAGTGCGGTTTGAAGTTGAACTAACCGGAAGTTCTGAAAAAGAGATTGATTTTTCCGCGCAGGTCTCCGTGGATGAAGGCCTGGCTGCATCGGGCGAAATAGTCCTCTCTTCAGAATAAACTGCCCTTGAAAAAATTAACCGGGTGAATTAGCATTAAAGTGTAATGCTGTGTAAAAAAACCGGTAAAAACAGGGGAATAACCTACATAGAGATCATGATCGCCGTGGCCATAATCACATTTGTGACAATGGTTTTTGCGCGCATGTTTCTTATCCATAACTTATCCGTAACAAGTTCAAAGTTTCATACACTTGCGTCAAATTACGCCGCTCACAGGATGGAAGAGATAAAAAGCTCACCTTACGTCTCGATTACTACAAATACTTTTACATCCGGAAGCGATCTACTTGGAGGAACAAAAGAATTTACCAGTGATATAAATATAGTAGAAATAAAGGAGGGACTTAAGGAAGTTGAAGTCATTGTCAGGTGGGAGGAAACAGGCGAAAACAGGTCTCTCAGGATAGTATCATTTATTGCTGATTACTGATCAGGGAGGTAGACGGGATGTTTAATAATAATAGGAACAATTCAGGAATGGCTCTTGTAGGCGCCATACTTCTGATGATTGTTCTTGTAATCTTGGGATTTGCGATGGTGCAGCTTGCAGGAAGCGAAACCCGCCGTGAAGTCCAGAGCCGCATGCGGGAAAGCGCTCTATATGTCGCCGACGCCGGAATAGAGAAAGCAATACACGATATATTAAACGGCGACCATCAACACAGTTTTACTGTCAGGGTGGGGACTTATACCGGAGATCTTGCCGGAGAAGCCGATGTGGAAATAAACCTAAGCGGCAGAATTTATACTCTGACTTCTGTTGGCTACTCCCCTTCAAAGGGTAATCCCGTAGCAAAAAGAACAGTAGAAGTCAAAGGAGAGATAGAGCCCGCCCAGCCGCAGGAAGCGCTCCG
>PWOI01000112.1 GCA_003557485.1 Elusimicrobiota bacterium
AATAATAATTTTCCTGAGCTGCCGGTATATCCCAGGATGATTTCTGTTCAAAGTAATAGAACCTGGCTCTTGTCTGGCCGGGAGCTATAATAATGTCCTGATACTCGCTGCCGCTTGAGTTAGTCAGGGGGTCTCCGGGAAGGCCGTCAACGTATTCCCTGAAAACGTGACGGGGGGCAGTTCCTGCGTGGTCATTGCGCGAACCGGAATTTGTCCTTATGTCCACTGTTGTGGCCCCTGTTTCGGCCTCGTTGCCGTAGAGGTCTTTTCTTACTATCTCATAAGGCTGCGCGGGATTAATAACCGAACCAGCGTTAAAATGACTGTTGCCGGTTACAAACTCAAGATAATCGGCCGTACCGCCGACTGTTGTTATACGGCTTGATTCACCGCTTAATCCCGGTACTGTTGAAGCCTTCACCTGGACTCTGGCATAGTCCCCTGCCTTCTGGGAAACATAGTAAAGTATGCCGGTTACAGCGCCGGAGGAATCAGTAACTTCGGTTGTAGTGTTAAAATAACTGCCCGCGTTTGGCTTTCCGTTTGGAAGCGTCTGGGTGAAAAAGGCCACTGAAGTGGAAATCTCCACGGCAAGCCCCGTAGAACCCTCGGTGGTGCGGTTGTAATGTGAATCCGTGGCATAAGCTGATATAGAAATATTTCCGCCTGCCGGACGGGTTGTATCGGAAAGAGGCAGAACGGTAAACCTGTTAACTGTACCCGGGGTTACCGTAATGCCGGTCTGAACCCCATATATTGAAGAGAATACTGTATCCACGGCGCGGACCCATCTGCCGGAAGCGGCGCGGCGAAGGAAAACAGAATCTGTAAGCGTTATCCAGCCACCGTCTTCAACGCTGAAAGTATAGTTAGTCGGAAGCCCGTCTCCAGGGGTTTCCTGTGTTCCCATCCATTCTCCTGTCGGGTCTGGATCCGCGGAGAACCTTATGGTGCCTGTGTAGGGCGGCCTGGAAACAGGCGAACCTGTTCCTCCATCGGCAATATTTCCGTAGGGATCGCGCGCGGTTACCGTAACATTATTGGCGTCACCGGCGGGCCTGTTCTGTATGCCTGTAACCTGCAGATAAGAGGCAGACTGCGGGTTCAGTGTTATCTCGCTTGATGTCGCCCTAACCAGCTTATAGGCATCGGCAAAAATGTAATTGTTCCCTTCCATAACGGTCTCGAGAGTCGTACTGAACCATCTTGTACCCGCTGATAGAGGTTGACTGGAGGGTACGGAAGCCTGGCCATCGGTTGAGCTTATGGATACGACAGCATTTGTAGAAACAAGGTTAAAATACTCGTCAGTAGCCCTGACTTGGAAATCAAAAGAAGTGCCGGCCAGCTGTTCGCTTGCAGTTCCGGAAAGCCCCGTAGGCGAACCGGGTTCCGGGTCTTGCCCGGGCAGCCTTATAAGCAGGCGGTTCAAAGCTGCCGCGCTGACATTAAAAGATTCCGACGTCTGCTGGGCATATATGCCGGAAGTGCTGATTGCCGTAACCGTCCAGCTGCCCGCCCTTCTTGATATTACATCCGGTTCGCGGAAACCGTCATAAAGTGGCCCGGTTGAAACCGGCGAACCGTAGGGGTCGGAAATAGATACGCTTACTTCACCTTCAGCATGCGGGTTTATGTTCCAGAATTCGTCCGTTGCCTGCACTACTACCTTAAAAGGTGTTCCTGCCACCTGGGATTCGGGCGTGCCGCTTTTTCCCGTGGCAAGGTTCCCAAGGCTCTCGCTCATGCCCGGAACCAGGACCCGCAACCTGTCGGCCGGGGCCGGGGCTACATCAATTGCCTGGCCTGTATAGGAAGTATAGGGCGGAGTACGGCCCGAGGCATCTTCGGCGGTGAGCACGGTTGTATTTTCCCTGGCGTGAGTCAGGGTTACGGATATTCCGTCTGCCACACCGTCCACGAAACTTTCGCTTTCTATATAGGCGTGGAGCGTTCTTCCGCCCGAAGCCTGTTCTCCGTATCCATGAAGCGCCGCGTATGCGTCATTTGAATACAGCCGGACCGAAGGCTCAGGCGAGGCACCGGGGACAATGTTCCAGTGCTGGTCGGTTATGTTTACGGTAACAAAAAATGTTTCTCCGGCTATCACTGGAGCAGGTGTTCCTTCATGCCCGCTTGAAGATCCGGGGACGGCTACAACACCATCCATTAGAACCTGGTATTTAACGGGGGCTCCCACTTTAACCGGTACAGGTTGTGAGGTATCGGGATTGAGCTTGTCCGTGGCAGCAGTATCGGAAACTGTTACGCTGTGGCCAACTGCATCTGCTGTTTTAAGCGTAAGGCTGAAAGTGGTGGTTCCGTTTGTCAGGGCTCGCTGCTGCGGAAGCACAACATAATAATCATCATCCAAAGATACAATTTCAACTACAGTTGTAGAATAAGCAGTATTCCACCAGGTATCTACCGCATCCACTTGAACCGTAAACGATATACCGGCTGTCTGCTGGGCAGGCGTGCCTTTGCGCCCGTCGCCGGCAAGGTTCCCCGGGTCTCTTTCCACACCGGGGACTATCACTCTGAGTCCTGTCGGGTAATTGGCATTTATGTTAAAAACAGTGGATGTATAATTTTCAAGGTCAAGGTGAGATGCGGTTACAGTAGAAGTCTTGGCGGTAAACATTGTAATCTCATCCTCCCACACACCTGCGCTGACATTAATACTATAAGGACTGTCATCGTGTTCATCTGAAGTATCCAGGCCAACTGTTCTTGTGTCATCAGTCAGGTTCCAGTATGTATCTGTTATATTAACCCGCACCTCAAATGGTTCTCCGGCAACGATATTTTCATCGGGAAGTTTTTCCGGGTCTTTACCGGAAACTGAACCGGGAACTGCTTCTTCACCGGGTAGAAGGACCTGGAGCCGGGCCGGAACATTCGGCCCTACCGGAACATCAGACGAGATATCGGGGTCAACCCCTATTGAAGTTGCTTCTGTTTCTTCGGCTGTAATATTCCAGGTTCCCGCTGTTCTTAGAGTAATATTGAAATCCCGCCAGCCGTCAGCCGTTATGG
>PWOI01000149.1 GCA_003557485.1 Elusimicrobiota bacterium
GCAACCGCCCGTAAAGTACGCCCGATAAAACCTCCCGCGACCTGCTTGGCCTCAGAGACGCTTATTTCATCACCCACAACCGATTTTGCAGAAAGATTGCTATCTTCCCCTGCCATTTCTTCAAATTCGTTATAACCAACGCCGTTTTCAACACTGTCAGATTCCGGAATATTTCTTATCCGGAAGCCATATATGCTGTCTTGCCTCTGCAAACTAACACTGCGGATTTCTGACTCTGCTTCTTCACACAAATCCAGACCCCCGGATGAAGGGCTTTCAAAAGTGTTCCGGTAGGACTGTCCTATTGACTGGCGGTCACGGCTGTCGTCAAAATAATACCAGCCGTAACACACGTGAACCAGAAAAAAACAGGATAGAGTCAGAAGCACCGCCGTCCTGCTGAGACTGTTTTTCTTAATTGTTATTATATTTTTAAGTAATCTTCTCATAACATATTTATTCCTACTCTGATAAACAGAATACCGCTTATAGATAAAATAGGAATGAAATCTATGTGAAAGGAAAGTGAAAAGTTATTTTACATTATTATGCGGAACTCATTATACTGTGAATCAACCTGGTGGGAACCACCGGATTACTATCGGTCTGCGCACCTCCGGTTCCCAGCATCAGACTATTCATTAATTCCTGAAGAACTGATTCACCCGTGATTACCCTGTAAGGTTCAAGGCCAGCTATTCTACTACCCGGTATAGCAGCGCTGAAAGCGCTGAAAGGATTGACCGTACCCAGGGCGAAAGAGCCTATTGCTCCTATCAATACCTCAAGCCCGCTCATCTCGTCAAGTTGGCGAATGCCGTCTTTTTCGGCCCTTACTGCGCCGCCGTTAACTGCGTCTATCATTCTGCGGTCTCCGAGGAAATATCTCTCAACTATATTAAGGACCTGAATAAGTTCGACCGAATTTATGGTGCTACCGGACGCAGCCAGGAAATTCTTTATATGATTTTCAATATCTTGCGGTTCTACCCCCATCTCAACTGCTTCCAGAACAAGAGGAAGAGCTATTGCTTCGGATTCTTCCATACCTAATTTTTTCATCTCCGCAATATAGGATTTAAACAATTCCGCCCCGGACTCTTCACTGTGAATAGCAAAAGCTGCCTGTATAGCCGCAACTTTTCTTCCCATATCAGGCGATATCTCATATATCTCCATAACACGATTATAAATGTTTTCTTCCAATGTGAGCACACCCTCATCAAAGGACGTGCTTACTCCGGAAACCAGACTGCTGACTCCAATAGCGCGCAGGAAAGTTTTGATTGTTCCGCTTGTAAGCACTTCAAACGATTCCACTCTTGCATTTTCCTCAACACTCTCTATGTTCTCTGTTATGGCAGCCAGACTGTCTATATTGTAGTTAAACAATCTTACTCCTTCATAAAAATCAGGAGAAACCACATTGTTTTCCTCAGTGGGTTCTATGCTTCTCTTAAGGTTGTCAAGCACTTCAAATATATGACCGGTTTCTACCGGACTGAAGGGAACATCTTGTTTCGAAACGCGGACCGCATCAAATCCGACCTCTACCTTACTCTTGGAATTTATACTATTCTCAAGGACACTTATTTTCTCCATAAGATCTTCAGGAGCATCTCCTTTAAAGGCCACAATTATTTCATCCGGCGCCCCGCGAGCCATACGAAAGACATGAACATCTTGTCCTTCACCGACAACATCCGCGGCTTCATTGAAAAGAAGCTCTATCATCTGGTCTCCACCCAGGTGGCCGTAAGCTGAGTTTACAGCCTTAAACCTCTGGTACCCCTGTTTGGTTGCAGGATACTCATCGCCCAGGCTGCCACCCCGGTAGGAAGGAAGCAGGCGCAATACGGTTACTTCTCCATCAACCAGCCACTGACCTACCTGATCTCGCACTGACTGTTCTGCGGGTATCTGCGCTAGAGATATAAAGCTCTCTGTTTCCACTCCTTCTCTTATTACCGGGACACCTATTTCATGCGGACTGTGCTCTATTATTTCGTATACAAGTGAATTCCTGTTAATCTTTGCCTTTTCAAGCGCTCTTCCAAGGTAGTTTCTCACGGTCTCAAGGAAATATACACTGTCTTCTCCGGCAGCCTTAAACTCATCCAGTTCCGAAGCGTTAACGCTGCCCATTGATATAGTCGGGTAATATAAGTCCCCGTCATTGTATGCATCAAGCATTAAAGCTTCTTTGGAAATATTAAGATCACTACTTATTCCGGCAAGGGCTTCCGATGCGTTAGTTTCACCGACCTCGAATAGGAACAGATACTCTCCGGCCAGCCTGCTAACAGCACTGACCTGCGGGTGCGCGGCAATTCTTTCGCGATGCTCTTCGCTGTCAGCAGAAAGAACCGCTACCCCGTACCGTCCCTTAAGCGAATCTACAGCCTTTTTCCTTATCGATTCAAGTTGCTGTGCAGACCCTGTTTCTTCGGGGACCCAAACCATAACTTCGTCTCCGCTCCAGTGTATCGCAAAACCGCCAATCCTGGATGCCTCGGCGTGAAGAGTTGACATATAATCGTTTATTACAACATCTACCAGCGCCTTGCCGTAAAGGTCGTTCAGTGCTCCAAGATGGTCTATATCACCCATAGCTATGTAGCCGCCACGGGCACTTAGAATGCTACCAAGAATGGCCTCGCCTTGTTGTCTTGTCAAAACACTTTTCCGGGCAACAGCTTCATCG
The DNA here is from genome assembly GCA_003557485.1 of Elusimicrobiota bacterium. Classification (GTDB taxonomy): domain Bacteria; phylum CG03; class SLGR01; order SLGR01; family PWQF01; genus PWMP01. The sequence goes on from PWOI01000149.1 coordinate 2,705, forward strand.
GCTGCGGCCATAGTATGAACCAGTTGAGCTGGAAAATCTGTCTCAATACTTATACCCATTCCCAACCTTGCAAGGGCTTCAGTCAGCTCGTGAATTAACACTCCATAATCAGCAGTCCTGGAAAGGTATATTCTTCCCGGTTCATCCGCAAAGACAACACCTTTGTCACCACTTCCGGTAAGGTCATCCATATCGACAACTACTACATCAACTATGCCGCTGAAGCGCTGCGCAAGCTCTTGCATATCTTCAGGCATATCAGAAATATTCAGTTTATCAGCAGCCTCAATACTTCTTCTGGTTTCCGCTGCAAGCCTAC
>PWOI01000075.1 GCA_003557485.1 Elusimicrobiota bacterium
CACTTATTTTACCCTCTGTATTTCAATCTCAGGGACTTCTTCATCCGGAGGGACAATATAAGTAACAGGCGGAGCTTTGCCTATTCCCAGGCGCGAGAAGAAACCTTCACGACGCAGATTCTCAACAGGCGCGTAAACAGGTTTTACTTTAACGTCATCTGCGGCACAGGAAGTTTTAACTTCATATCTTTTCTCTGATGTATATGTTCTCTGTTCTTCGGAGTGCCCGGTAAGAAAAGGAAGCTTTCCTTCAAGGTACAAAATTCTAAGCTGCCCTGCAGCAGCTGTAAAGACTAAAAAAACAAATATTTTTACAATCCCGCTTTTCCCTGCAGGAGAAAAATCCTTTTTCATTCGTTTAAATCAGGAATACCCTCTGCCGGGTTATTTTATATGCCTGGTTATATTCCCTTATCAGTCCCTGCGGCTTTTTCGACACAGTTGAATTGAAGCAATTACCGAGATACCCGCCCCTACAACAACAAGAACCACTATCTGTGAATAAAGAATCTGGTTCATACCTTCAAGTATGTTTTCGCGGCCTGGAAAACCTGCCAGGCTTTTTTCGACAAAACTATATAAGGAATAATAGAAATTCCCCCCTACGGCCACTCCCGCTGCCAATACAGCAAAAAATACTGTTACGGCATATCTTATGCTAAAAAAACTTTTCAATTCAGTCCCCCTATCTCTGTACTTACCCTGTATCCCCTGCCGTCTGTAACAATAGTTATATTTCCATTCATATCGGTCCTGTAAACGGCTGCTCCCATATCTTCATATCTTCTTATAACCTCATAAGCCGGTAACGAATATCGGTTGTTTCTACCAGCAGAGAATACGCCAACCTCAGGCCGCACATAATTAAGAAAAGGCCTGGAAGAGGAAGAGTGCGACCCGTGGTGGGGAGCCATCAATACAGTCGTTCTCAGGTCTTCTCCGTATGCCATAAGATCAAGTTCCGCAGCTATTTCCATATCACCCGCAACAATAAAGCTGATATCACCCGCAACAACACGAGTTACTATGGAATTGCAGTTCTCGTCACTGTACAGAGTTCCCTGGTAACGCCTCAGCGGCCCTATAAACTGCGCGGTTATGTTTTCACCGAACGGCAGAGTATCGCCGGTACGGGCAACCCTGAAATCTACTCCAGTTTCCCTGACAGCTTTAAGGTACTCCTCCGTATAAGGGGAAGGATATTCAGTACCGTTGTCATATACAGCGCCCACATCAAAATTTCTAAGTATATAGGGAACGCCTCCTATATGGTCACCGTGTTTATGCGTAAGAACAAGATAATCTATTCTTTCAACACCCTTTTCCTCAAGGTAGGGGATTATCGTTGTCGCCGCATATGTGCTTCCCTTAACAGGTACAGCCGCGGCAAACTCATCCGCTGCCGCATTAGGACCCGTGTCAATAAGCATAACCCGTCCCCGGCCGCCAAGCTCCCTTATTACAACAGCATCACCCTGTCCGACATAAAGAAATGTTACCTCAAGGACCGGTTCCCCCATTGCTTCCCGTCCGAAAAGGTCCCTTCGAAAAGATGAGAACCTGACGCTGAATGAGAAAAACAGAAGAACGGCGGCCGTAAAGAGCAGCGCCAGTGCGGTAAATATTTTCGCAGGTCCGGATTTTTTACTCATTTTGAATATTTTTCCTCTTCGCTTGCTTCTTTATCCCCGGGATCTGGCGGATCAGGTTCCGCGTCATGCGGGATATTCATTATACCTAGCTCATCCGCACGTTTTTTAATCTCTTCTCTTTTAGGGCATTCCTGAAAATGATCGCAGCCGCCGCAATACTTATTTATTTTAGGAAGAAAAAGCTCATCCGCTTTTTCAGGATGCTTCGCAACTTCCTTTTCTAGCCGGGACATTTCCCCGGCTACTTCGTTTACCATATCAATGAAAGCCGGGACATCTTCATCTGTTCTTGTTGTAGAAACCCTCTGGTTAAACTGAAGAAACTCAAGAGATAGCCTGCTTACTTCTATTCCGACCTGCTTCATAGCCCAGTAATATGACGTAAGCTGCAGATCCTTGCTGAGCTGTTCCTCTGTTCTCAGTTTGGGGTCGGTCTTGTAATCAAGTATTTCAAAACTGCCGTCCGGATTCTTCTGCAAGCGGTCTATATATCCTATTATAACGTATTCTTTTCCTATAGGAAGCTGGAAATATTTTTCAACCGCATATGCCTGTATATACTGCCCGTCAATATACTTGTTATAATAATTGACAAGCCATTCCCAGCCTTTTTTCTTGTATTCCATCTCTTCTTCTTCGTTCTTGTACCCTTCCCTGTGCCAGTTGTCTTCAAACATTTTCCTCATCTGCTTGATGGAAGGCTGATATGGTTTACTGAAAAAATCCTCCATTGTTTCATGGCATGAATGACCGATAGAGAAGAAACGCTGCGGCTTGGGCGTCACCTTTTCTATATAAAGCTTTTTGTAATTATACGGACAGTTTTTAAAAGCGCTCATTTTGGAATAAGAAAACGCCATCCGCCCTTCGTCTTTTGCCTTACTGAATATTCCCCTGTACTGAGCCATACCCCCTTTCCACTCGGGACATATTACCTCATAATCGCACCATCCGCAGAGCGGCCCCTGTTTCGCGTCAAATTTTTTAAACCTTATATTTTTTTCAGTCTCTATTATCTGTTCGCGTATCTCTTCTTTCATTTCGGGCTTCGGGTTGCTGGGAACCTTGGTCCTGTTTGAAAGAAAGTAAAAATAAAAGTTCTTAAGTTTTCTTTTCCACTTTTTCTCGGCCATCATTGTATATATTATCGCCTGAGGCGAAGCGCCCAGCATTATAGCTTCTTCATCCATAGTCCGCTGACCTGTCTTGTAATCTACGATTTCAAGCTCACCATCGGGAGTTTTTTCTATGCGGTCTATATAGGCAAGTATATCTACCCCCTGTATTGTAGTTATCAGGGCTCTTTCTATATCTATTATCTTATTAGGGTTTGCCTGGTTATCTTTAAA
>PWOI01000067.1 GCA_003557485.1 Elusimicrobiota bacterium
AAGTGAAACCTCTTCATTAAAAGAGTAAGAATCTTTATCAGGATCAGTTTGTATGGTTCCTGACCCATCTGTAGAGAGTGTTAAACTTGGTTGAATTTCGTCAAAGATCGCTGTTAAGGATTTATCCTCATCGATTGTTATTTGTGACGGGTTTTCGGACCCTTCCAGGGCACCTTCCCAATGAACAAAATCCCACCCTGTTTCTGGTTCAGCCTCAACTTCTACCACAGATTCAAAAAGGTAGCCATCTTCTGTTTCAGTACCTTCAATTAATGACTGACTTATATTGCCTTGGCCTTCTACTTGAGTTGTAAATAGAAATTCCTGTCTGTCGAAATGTGCAGTAATAACAGTTTCACCTGCAATATCTATGATTGAAGGATTTACTGTGGTATTCAAATCTCCGGTCCACTCCGAAAATTTCCATCCTTCATCCGGAATGGCTGTTAATTGAATAGATGTACCGTACGGATAATCTGTGGATTTTGGAGATATAATCTCTTCCTGGACAATGCCATCGCCATGCTGTTCTACCGTTAACGGATACTCTTTTTTTTCAAACAGAGCACGCACCTGCATGTCTGAGTTTATTGTGATTGAATCCGGATTTTGAGAGCCGGAGTGGTCTCCCTGCCAGCCGATAAATATCCAGTGTTCGTTAGCATTAGCGGTGATTTCTATTGTTGTTCCTTCATCATACTCACCGTCAGTAGGACTTACAACCCCGGCTTCTTCAGGATTAGCTTCTGTATTCAACTGATACACCGGAGTACTTTCGGTAGAACAAGCTGCAACAAAGGCAATCATGGTTAAAATGAATAGATAGTTACGTTTTCTCATATTTTCTCTGGTTAGTTTATTATTTAGGTTCACATTGGGAAATAAGCCAACATATTCAATCTATAAAACCATAGGTGATAAGAGTGTCATCCCTATTGGTTAGAATATTTATTTACGTAATATTTTCTCGCCACTTTCTTCAGGACATTATCCGGTTTAATGGCATCCCCTGTTGCAAATAGAACAATAGCCAGATATTCTATTTTTCCGGATAAGTGTTTGATAGGATCCTGAATGAGTCTCAAAGAAACCTATTAATGAATTAAAATTTAATCAACTAACAATTTGAATTAATCTATCCTCAATCTTTGACCAGTGAGTATTCAGATTGATAGTTTTGATCTGGGTGTTATGATTTCTAAACCGATATTGCCGGTTGTACTCTTTGTGAATCGTGGGATAGAGAGTAGGAAACCTTTCGCTTCTGCACTCGATTCTCTTTTACCTTGATAGTCGGATTTAACCTAATATGTATTTAAGACCTGACAGTATGCTGTCATCTATATTAGTTATCATTGTATTTCATAGTGTAGCTTATATTTTCAGATAGTTCTTTTATATTAAAAGCTTATATCCAGCAATTACAGAAATAGTATATGGTCGAAAAAGGTCAAATCATCAAGAATCTTATAGATGCCGAACCAGTAACGGTCTTGAAATGCGACTCTTTGGGTGACGGTGAGTATTCTATCGTATTTATCGGCACAAATAGTGAAAGAAGAGATAGCAGAATCATTTCTAAAGAAGTTCTGGATAACCTTGAAATACTCACGGCAGAAAATGAGTTTAACTTCAAGGGAGATCCCAACGGGTTTCTGCTCTTCTCAGAGGCTGAAAGAATTAATACCGCTTACCAGTTTGACCCACTATTCGCAGTTAACTGTTCGGTTATCGATCCACTGCCCCATCAGGTAGAGGCTGTTTATAAATCACTTTTACCCCTCCCAAAAATCAGGTTTCTGTTAGCCGATGATACCGGCGCCGGTAAGACGATTATGGCCGGACTTTTAATCAAGGAAATGATTATGCGTGGGTTAATAGAACGCATTTTAATAGTAACTCCCGGCGGACTTACAAAACAGTGGCAAGAAGATGAGCTTAGTTTAAAGTTTAATCTCAGCTTTAAATTGGCAGATCGTGGGGCATTTAACTCAGATCCGAACATTTTCTCAAACAGTGATCGGATCGTGACCTCTCTTGATTTTATAAGGGGTGAGGATGTCAGCAATGTTTTAGAGGGTACCGCTTGGGATATGGTCATCTTTGATGAGGCCCATAAACTTTCTGCATACAAATACGGCAAGAAAAAATATTTCAGCCACAGGTATAAAACTGCAGAAATGCTGGCTTCACGGTGCGAGCATTTGCTTCTTTTAACGGCAACACCACACAGGGGCAGGAAAGATACCTTCCGGTACCTGCTACAACTGCTCGATGATGATATTTTTGCTACAGACCATCTCGTAACCTCCCGATTAAACGAAATCAGTACTGAAGGAGTGAACAAGTTCTTTATCCGGAGGCTGAAAGAACAAATGAAGGACTGGGATGGAAAGGCACTGTTTAAGGAGCGCTTTACGAAAACAGTAACGTATAAACTTACTCCGGAAGAAAAGCTACTCTACGATAATGTAACAAGATACTTGACCAAAAGAAGAGAGGAGGCCTATGCTCAAAACAACCAATATGTCTCCTTAGCTCTCATGGTGATGCAGCGCCGTTTAACCAGCTCCATTTTTGCTATTATGAAGACGCTGAAAAACAGGTACAATGCTTTACAAGGCCTGTTGGATGAACTTGCCAGAAACCCTTCCTTATTCAGGCAGAGAGCCAAATTTGATTTTGAAGTCGATAACCTCGACGAATATGATGAGCTTGATGATGATGAAAGGGAAGCACTCGAAAACATTTTGTCAGACCCCAAAAAGTTTAAACTCTTTACAACCGCAAGCAGCCGGGAGGAAATAGAGAGGGAGGCCTCGGAAGTACGTCAGCTTTATGAAATGGCATATGACTTGTATAAAAGTGATCAGGAAGAGCAAAAGTACAAGAAGCTCAAAGAGCTTATTCGTACGGAAGGTGTACTGGAAGAGGAGGAAAAACTTGTGGTGTTTACAGAACATAAAG
>PWOI01000171.1 GCA_003557485.1 Elusimicrobiota bacterium
AATGACACCGGAATTATTATAGGCCCCTACTCTGAAATAGTAGGTTGTATTCGGAACAAGATTAATTACATCCGTTGTTGTGGCCGTCAGGCCGGTATTAAAATCGGCAAGAGTAGTTACAGCTTCTCCGAATGAAGCGTCGGTTGAGTATGAAAGACCATATATGGTCCCCTCGGGATTGTCTCCAGGATCCCAGATTAAGGTTACAGAACTTATGTTTACCTCATCAAAACCCACGGATCCCGGTATATTGGCAAGGGTATATACCAGAGCCGGGTTTGAATTAGCCGCTCCTCCTGTATTGAAAACCTGGACATAGCGGTAATATGAAGTGTTCGGGCTCAATCCCGTCTCCTCCCATGACACGGTACCGGCGGCAAGGTCTCCGGAGGTACTTATCCCGCCGGGAGTTGCGACCCTTACCCTGTACCCGTCTTCGCTGACAGAATTATCATCCCAGGTCCAGATTATGGAGTTTTCCGATAACGACTCACCGGAAAAAGAAAGAGGCCATTGAGAGATAACGGGGGCAACAAGGTCATAGTCAATGTCGGTAAAATAATAGTTGTTAATGATATGATAAACACGGCCGGAACTTTTATCTGTATACATAATATGCGGATTCCCGTCAGGGTCTATTAATATTTTTGAAAAATGACCGACACTCCCGATACGCTGCGGCTCAATAATATCCCATTCCTCATGAACGCCGTCCAACGGATAGTAGAGTGTAACAGCTAAATTGTCAGCCTCCTCAACTCTTGAAGATATATGAATATACCCGTCCCCATCCAGAACAATTGAAGGTTCGGCTACGTGACTTGTATACCCTGAGACTTCTACAATCCAATCCCCGGATTTGTTTGTAGCATACCCCTGGTCATAATTACCGTCTATATAATGGGTGAAGGCTATATGAGCACTGCCTTGACCGTCAACGGCAAGGGAAGTGTATTTTATAGGTACCTCTTCCTCGTAATAAACTTGAGTTTTTGTCCAGGAGCCGTCCTGGTTTTTTTGAGTATGCCAAAGCTGCGAATCGATCTCGTGTTCGTATGTATATGCTACCTGAGGCAACATATCCGGAGAAAGCTGGAGGCTTACCCAGCTTCCTGCCCTGTAACCGTCGGAATTCGAGTCAATTGTTTCATGGTTCCAGCTGCCGGGCGGGGTCCCGTAAGCATATCTAACCTGATAATCGTTACCTCCCTCGTGATATTGGTAGGCTATATGCACTACCCCAACTGGATCAATCTTAACCGAGCTGAAAAAGGCCTCCCCCGGCTTATCCACAAGCTGATTGTTCCACCAGGAATCTCCGTCATAAAAGGAAAAAAACAGGTTCCCGTCTACCGTATTGTAGAAGGTTACAAAAGGATTCCTCTCATTATCCAGCGCAATGCTCATCTGCTGGTGAACCGACCCGTCCCCGGCATTACCTATTATCACAGGGTCCGACCACTGGTTGGATTTATTAGAATAGTTCAGTGTGGAGTATACAATATTATTGCCGGAAATGGCCGCGGCATGGATTACGCCTTTATTATCCATAACAAAATCCCCGTATCTGGTGCTTGTTTCTCCCGGGAAAACATCCCTTCTAAACCATATCTGGGCGCGGCCATTGGTCCGGTTGGATACCCCGGACCAGTTGCCTTCGGTATCATCCCTGGACCATATCCAGAAAAAATAATTCTTCCCGGGGTCAAGCCCACTTACTATATAGGTAACAGTTGTCCCGGGAGTAAGGCTGGAAGTTGAAATAGTTATCTGAGCGGCATCTTTTGAGGGGGATATGTTTCCATCCGTTGAATGCTGTATCTTAAACTCACCGGTAAGGTCTCCCCCGTAACCGTCTGCCGGGGAAGTCCAGTTAAGAAGAATTTCACCCTTGGTATTTCCGGCGGAAGCACTAAGGTTATTAATATCATCGGGGGGTAAAATCTGTTTTGCATAAACAATATCTCTTGAAGATGATCTAAAAACGATTCCGGGCAGATGATAAGTAGGATCGTACCTCAAGTGATGGTGATACCTAGCAAAAATATTAGTTTCATAATCATATATTTTTGAAGCGTTCCACTCACTTCCATTATATTCGGCAAGCCATAATCCTGACCCTAAGGAATAAGATATTGCAGGGTTGTTATTATCAGGATTATAAGCCAGAGAACAGTAGTTCGCGACAGCTGCGGTTACTGCTGTTGATGTGGACCACTCTGTACCCGTCCACTTGGCATATTTAAGGTCATGTGGCCATTCATCTGATCTGTACGCTATGGCGGGATTACCGTCAGAAGGATCAAAAGCCACCGAAGCATAATTATGATTTTCATCGACATAGGTAGTGGTATAGTCACCGGAGTGTGAAAAAATTGAAAGTTCCAGCCCTCTTGCAGTTCCATGGGAAACCAAGCCATAGCTTCCGTCATAAAAACCCATAGAAAAGTTATTGTGATTCCAAACATCCAAAATGATATCGGACCAGCCGGAACCCGGCGTATATGTGGAAACATGAATCTCAATACTTGAGATGCTATAAGCAATTGCCGGAACATCAGAATCACTTATTGCCATAGCGCAAAGTTCATCAGTACCGGCAGTACCTACTGTTGAGGTTGACCATCCAACAGATTCCGTATAAGAGGCAAATATAACCTCATAAGTATCCGGTCTTACAAATGAAACATACGGTGCGGAGGAAACCGGGGCAAAATCAAGCCATACCTGGACATCATTTGTATTTGCAGACGGGAAAATTGTTTCCTCATCCCAGGAGTGCCCATCATATTTTGAATATTTAAGATCCCCGCTCTCTTGGGCAAACCAAACTACGGCGGGAAGTCCATCGGATGGATCGTAGGCTAAACAGAAACCGTTTCCCGGTTCTGAACTGACTGTATCAATAATAAAAGTGGAAGCCCCTGCTACTGCGGGCAGCAGAAAAATTAAACTAAAAATCAGTAATAAGTAAAACTTCTTTTTTATCTACTTTTCAATTTCGCTTTCCCCCAGAAACTTTTTCAGTTAATCGAAATTGTCTCCTCATTTAAATAAAACGGCATCGGCTTTCTTCATTATACGTAACAATAGTAACCAAAAAAAATAACTTTGTCTGTAACCTGGGTCACATAAAAAATAATTTTAACCATATAAAAAAAACCATACTATTGTCAACTTTTTTGCGTTTCAAAAAGAATTTTATTCTCTTTTTACTTCAATAAGGTTTAAACGCAAAAAATTTTTAAAGAGTTTAAATTACCACTTCCTTAAGAACTAAGCTATATCGGAGGCCTTATCCTCCTTAAGTTTGCGGATATGATTTTCAAGTTCTCTGGATTCTATTGGTTTTATTATAAAATATCTTTTGTTGCTTTTTTTAAGGGTATCACTCAACTCGCCTGCTTCTACATCTGCAACATCTATTACTATGGGGATATCCTTTAATAAAGAATTATGCAGTAGCTTTACCCCCATATAACCGCTCCATCCTGCATTTGATGCACCGGTTAATATAACATCAGGTCTATTCTTTGTAGCCTTTTCCAGAAGCTCGGCGCTGTTATTTGCCTGGTCTATATTGTAATTCTGCTTACTTTGAATTTTACTGTAGGCAAAATCACTATTCTCTTTATTTTCAAAGCAGGAGAGAATTTTTATCTTTTCAGAAGTTACAGCTTCAACCTGTGCTGTATGGGTAACCGGACCGGTTATTTTTTCTATCTTTTCAATAAAATCCTTCACATCAAAAGGTTTTTTAATAAAATCGTGGACATCCAGTTTGATATATTCAACCATACTGTCGGTAAAATCCATAGCTGTAGCCATTATTATTGGAATACTCTTTGTCAGGGATGTGCTGCGCAACACCTTTACAGCCTCAAGCCCTGTCATATTGGGCATCTTGTTGTCAAGTATTATTATATCCGGCTGTATCTCCTTAGCCTTACCGATCCCCGACTGTCCGTCAAAGGCTTCAAATATTTCAAAGTTGTAATCCTTCAGAAAAGACCTGAACAAATTTCTCCAGTGTTTCTCATCATCAACTACAAGAATTTTTTTCTTATCCATTGTTAAAATATCTCCTTTTTACAGATACTCCTCTTCTCTTCCCGTATCATTAGCCTTTTCTTTTTTAACAGGGTCCGGATTTTTAAGCGGTATTGTGTAATAAAAAACAGTACCCTCGTTCTCTTTACTCTCAACCCATATTTTACCCCCGTGGGCTTCAACTATAGCCTTTGCGATTGAAAGACCGATTCCAGTACCCTTTATCCGAGAGTGTTTCTGGTGCTCCTTGAGCTGGGAGAACTTTCCGAATATTGTTTCTATCTGGTCAGGAGGTATACCTATCCCGGTATCGGCAACTGCCACGGTAAAATCTTTTTCTGATTTTTCCAGAGAAACCTTAACTCTCCCGTTTTCAGGAGTGAACTTAAGGGCGTTTGAGATAAGGTTTACGGTCAACCGCTCAACTTTATCTGCATCTATAACCGCCTCAACGGAATCTTCGGGCAGATCGCAGGAAAGTTCCACGTTCTTTTCCGACCCCAGCGGCTTAAGGGTCTGAATAATCTTTTCAACCAGTTGCCGCATATCCGCGGGAGCGGGGTCTATCTCCATTTTACCCGACTTAATTTTAGCATAATCCAGTATATCGTTTATAAGTGAGAGCAGTCTATCGCATATTGATTTAACATCCGTGAGGGTTTCAAACTGTTTTGAAGAAAGAGGATCAAATGCTCCGCTTAAAAGAAGCGATATATAACCCATTGCCGCACTCAGGGGAGACCTTAAATCGTGAGTGAGGCTGTAAACAAAGTTCTCCTTCATTTCATCCAGTTCTTTAAGACGAAGGGCCATTGTATTAAACTCTTTTGCCAGATCTCCCAGCTCATCCCGCGTTTTTACGTCAATAGTGTACCCCAGCTCCCCGTTTCCTATCTTCCGGGCTCCCCCGGCAAGCTGGTCTATCGGTTTTATCATAGTGTAAGCCATTATAAAAGAGCCTATGATCCCGGCAAAAAGTATAATCGCGGTAACAATAACTATACGCCGGGTAGTGGCAGCCATACTTTCCCTTATGGAATCCCGCAGTATCCCTTCGGAAAACCCTACAAGAGCCGTACCCAGCCGGGTATCACCAACCATAACGGGCGTTGAGGCAACCGAAACAATCTCCCCGGCCTCGTTTTCATATGACTGGAGTATGGCATCACCGGACTGCATTGCCTCAACATAATACTCCTTATCCTTTACGGTTTCTATAAAAGATGAGTCCGAATGCATCTGCACGGTCCCGGTATTATCAATAAAACTTAGATATAGGACTCCCGTAGCCTGAACTGCCGAGTTAAAATAATTAAGAGCAAAAAGTTCATCATCCATTATGATGGATTCCCGGCAAATCTCGGCCGAATCCCTGGCCAGCGAAATCTGGCCTTCCCGGCCCCGTCGGGCCAGGTGCCTTGCCTCAAATATTAAAAACAGGATACTAAGTCCCACTGCAACCGCTACGACAAAGAAAGCGGCAAACAGGCTGAACTTGGCTTTAAGTCTCAAACTGCACCTCGTAAGGAACCAGGCCGTATTTCTCATTAAGATCCCGGCAATCTATTTTTTTAAAATTATAAACTCCCTTGAGCGCTTCCGCGGCCTCTCTGCTAACGAGAATCTGACCGGGCAAGGCGGTCTGCTGAAGTTTTGCGGCAAAATTAACAGCGCTTCCTATAACCGTAAAATCGGAGCGCTTCTCCGTACCCACAGAACCTATTATGACTTGACCGGTATGAATACCGGTTCTCACCTTTAAAGGAATACCGCCGGGCCCTTTAAGCCGGCTGATGCTGCGGTGTATCTCAATTGCGGATTCCACTGCCTTCTCTTCTGTTAACCCCTCATTCTCCCGCCGGGAACGAAAGAGAGCCATCACGGCATCTCCTATAAACTTATCTATTACCCCCTCCTTTTTCTGTATGGATTCAGATATAAGAGAAAAATATTTATTTAATATAACTTTTATCTTTTCCGGCTCCAGTTTCCTTGTCAAGACCGTAAACCCGCAAAGATCACAGAAAAGTATGGATACAGTCTCTTCATATTGACCTTCTCCGGGGGTTCCCCGGAGCTTTCCGGAGAGTTCTTTAGATATATATTTCTCTATACTTTTTATATTCTCTTCTATCTCCTCTTTTCCGCTCTTAAAACGTCTGAAGGCGGCATTTATCCTGGCTGCCAGTTCCTTTTCGTCAAAAGGTTTTGTTATGTAATCATCAGCACCGGCATCCAGTCCGGTAACCTTGCTTTTGGTTGCAGTCATAGAGGTAAGCATTAAAACGGGTATATTTTTTGTCTCTTTTGTTTCTTTAAGTATCCGGCAAGCTTCAACCCCATCCATATCGGGGAGGTTCCAGTCAAGAAGGATTATATCCGGAGACTTTTCCCTGGCTGACTTAATTCCGCTTCCGGCATCAAAATTTTTTAATACCTGGTACTTACTTGAATTTAGGGTTTTTTTAATAATATCGGCATATACAGGCTCATCATCCACAACCAGTACTTTTATTTTATCCATTTATCTTATCTTCCGACAGCAGACTGAGTACAAAAATTACCTGGCAGTCAGCTGCCTCACCCTTTCAAGCCGGTCAAGCAGCCTGTAGGCATTTTCGTTTCCGGGATCAATCTCAAGTATATTATTTACAATATCCTCGCATTCCTTATACTGCCCGTTCATATAAAGAGCAGCCGCATCAAAGTACATTCTACGGGCCTTCACTCTTCTTTCCTTAAGTTCTTCTTCCGAAGCTGCTTTTCTTGCCCTGGAAATGTAATCCCCGGCCTTTTTGTTTTTTGGATCCAATTGAAGCGCTCTATTGAACTCCGATTCCGCTTGCCTGTAGTTTTCCCTTTCAAACATAGCAATGCCCTTTTCCAGGATTTCAGAAACTTTTTTATTTCTGGTATTCAGTGCTGATGATTTAAGAGCCCGGGCCTGACTGTGTCCCGAATCCTTTTCCAGCACCTTACTAAAAAGTGATATCGCCTCATTGTAACGTTTTTCTTCAAGGGAAACAGAAGCTTTTTCCATAAGCTCTTTTATTTCCTCTCTCCTTTTTTCCTCCAAGCGAGCCTGGTATATCCGCTGCTCCCTGCGGGAAAGCCTATCCTGTATTTCTTTAATATATTCGGCGGCGCTCCTGTTTCCGGGATCAAGTTCGATAACCCTTCTCCAGGCTTCAAGCGCTTCTACAAGGTTCCCGCCCTGATAATACATATAACCCTCCCCTATGCGGTTTTCAAGAAGCGCGGCTCTGGCTATCATTTCTAATTCCTCTTGAGTAGATTTCACTCGTTTTTCAAGCTCCCTGTTGTCAGGCTGCCATATTAGCGACATTTCCCATTCTCTCAGTGCCATCGCCGGGTTATTCTGGGACAGATATTCCAATCCCCTTATGTAATATTCCCGGGCGCGCAAACGGGCCCGAGCTTCAGGAGTATCTTCTTCTGTAAGCTTACTCAGTCTTTCCTTTTCCTTTTCTCGCTCAACCTCAATCTGACGAAGGGCTTCCTGCTCTTCCCTTTCCAGGCGTTCCCGGTCTTTACGCTCTTCTTCTATTTTCTTGCGCGATTTAAGGATGAATGCCTTGGCCCCCTTGTGTTCCGGGTCACTTTTGAGGGATTCCACAAACCTTAATATTGCGGAAGAATAGTTCCCTTCCAGGTATTTTCCCAGCCCCTCACGAAAAATAATATTGGCATCTCCGGCAGAATCAGCAGATATATATATGCTGGGGGATAATATTAGCAGGGCGGCCGATATAGTCACCCTTATGCGCTTTAGAGTATTCAAACTCATCTTTATTCTAGTTTTCCGCTTGCTTTATCAAGTGACTTAAGGGCGCCTTCATGGTAGGGATCCATTATGAGGACCCGGGTAAATATATCAATTGCCTCCAGGTAATTGCCGGTTTCAAGCTCCCTTAACCCGGACCGGTAAAGCCGTTCAGATCTGCTGAGTCGCGGAGCAACTTCGGAATCAAGGGTTCCGAATTTATACCCTAAGGATATCCTGTGGGTACTTCCAAGGTCTCCGTATGGCACCCATGCGTAATCAACACAAAGGTCCCTGTAGCCAAAGCCTACACCTGCGGAAAGCCCGGACAGCATATCAAGATCGCTTATAGTTGTTGTTTTGAATCCGGCCCGCGGCATTATCTGTACAGGGCCTATGCTGTTACTGTACTCGGCACCGGTATGAAAACTTATGCGGTTATCAGCAGGCAGGTTGATATCTGCCGCCAAAAGCAGTTGTTCTGATAATAGCCTGTAATAGGAACCAATCTTTACGTTAATCGGCAATGGATCCCTATCATCAACAAACTTCAGTCCCATTCCCAGATTCTGGACAACAAGCCCTACCTTTATCTCCCGTGATTTTGATACCGTCTTTAATGTCCCTATATCTGCCGCTATCCCAAAAGCGGATTCTTCCTCCAGTTTGGAACTGATTACCTTCAGGTTCATTCCCAGCGGCCAGCCTTTTATTTTCCTGGCATAAGAAGCGGTAAACATCATATCCCGGGCAGTGTAAGTATCATCCAGTCCCAAACCGGTATTGTCATAATAGTCCATATCGCCCGCACTCAGGTATTTTACCGATGCCCCCATTGTACCGCCCAAAGTTTTCTGTGAATAGGCAAGCCAGCTAAAGGAAATGTCCTGGAACCATATGGCATGCATGGCTCCGGCCTCTCTACCCTGTATCTGCCCCAGCCCTGCCGGGTTCCAGTATACTGCGTTTACGTCATCTGATACTGCTGTAAAAGCTTCTCCCATTGCAAGCGGCCTGGCTCCTATTCCCAGCTTAAGAAACTGCGCCGAAGTGGTTCCGACTTTATCGGAGCTTAGCACAGCCAAAACGCTTCCGCCTGAAGTAAATGCCAGGATAACCGCTAATACGAATATTCTGTTCAATTTCATTGCAGGCCCCCTATTTAATTATAGCGAAACTGCCGGTTGCCGTTTCGCCTTCCGAATTGCTTATGTAAAATATGTAAACCCCGCTTGCAAGTTTCCTGCCGGCGTTGTTGACCGCCTCCCACTCGTAATAGTTTACAGAAGTATCTCTCTTTTCGGCATCATACACAAGCTCTCCGGCTATGTTAAACACCCTTATATATGCATTATCGGTCAGGTTTTTGAAAGTGATTTTCTCTGCCTGGAACTTTCCCGGGGAGTGCGGCTTGAACGGGCTGGGATAGATATAAGCGTCTTTAAGCGTTGCTGCCGGCAAAATCCGGCTGGAGTAGGAAAACATTCCCATTGACCCCGCGCTTGTCCTGTAGGAGGAGCTCTCCCCCGTACCAGTTATGCCGTCGGAAACAGCCGCCGCTGTTTCATAACCTGATGAGGCCCCCTTTCCCCCGCCGCCGGTAAAGAGGCCGAAAAGCAGACTGTAGCCGGAACTTGACATTAAAACGGCAAAGGCAGTGGATGAAGCCATAAGAAGAAGCAGCAGGGGTACCTGCTTTTTAATTTTTATATTTATCATTTTATTTCTCCAGCACTCTCACGCACCCTTACTCTATTTTCAGGAAAACATTGCCGTCCGCCAGCAGGTAACCTATCCTCTTTCCGTCAGTTGTCTCCACACTCCGGCCGGTTATACTAACCTGCCCGGCCTTATAGGGAACCTGCCCGACAAGAGCAACCAGGGCGTAGTCAGACTTAAGCTCATCAGAGATATTATTCCCCACAAAACCGGGGTTAGTTGAATATACCCAACAAGGACATCCCCCTCCTGATATCTTCTGACCATTCCGGTATCAAGGTTAAGCCCTATCACATCCCCGGCTTCCAGATCTTCACCTATATCCTTTTTGAACCACTCGGCAAAATCTCCTCCGGGTGACTCCCAAGAACCGGCAGCAGATGCTACACCGTCGCCCCTGAAATCAAACATAGTTGTTACTCCAACAGAATTGCCTGTAGATATCCTGACGAGGGAACCGTCTTCACCCGGCCCGCCGCCGATGAGATCAAAGCCTCCGTGAAAACGGGCACGAAAGCTGTTTGCAAGTGTATTTTCATTTGCATCATTCAACGAATCGCTTACCGCCCAGGATCCTAAAGCAGTAGCGCTTGATCTCATACCTGCGGCAAATGAGTAATCCCCTGAGGCAACATTTTTCTCTCCTCCGGGCACCATTGAGTTATTTCCTGAAGCAACATTTTCTTTACCTCCGCCTACCACTGAAGCATTACCGGAAGCAATATTTTCATAACCGCCTCCAACTGTAGCACTTATGTTAGAAGCCTCGTTGTCCCAGCCACCTGCCACAGCGGTATACATCTGGGAAGCAACATTTCCTCTACCGCCTCCAACTGTAGCATACTCTCTGCTGGCCTCGTTACTCCCACCTCCACCGATTGTTGCGGAATCAGCACTGGCCTCATTACTATACCCGCCGCTTACTATGGAATGGTCACCGGCGGCAGTATTCTGATCTCCCCACACAAATGCATAATTGCCGCTAACTGATATATTTGAAAGGTTCCCTCCGGCAAATTTATTTTCCGTTATATGTACCCCGCTGCCAAACTCATCAAGCAGGTATAACCCGGCAGCATCACTTGCTGTTACGGTACTTACTGTTATAGGAGCAGCAGCAGTAAAAGCAGCAGTAACAGTAAGAGTCTCAATAAGACCGTTATCCGCATTGATATTTGTAGCATCAACAGTCATCGCATCAAGATCATTGGCTCCTATTTCATTGATCCAAGCAGATTCAGTAACAGTCACCGTGGCAAAAGTAACTTCCGAAGCGGTTGTTACGGGCTGGTCCATTTCAAAGAGCTGACCAGCTCCCTGACCGGTGTCTATTGCTGAGGCAGCAATCGCTCCCGTAACATCAAGGTCTCCGCCAACCGAAAGATCACCTCCGACTGTCGTATCGCTTGATACCGTTACGGGCTTTGTAAAAGTATTCTGCCCGGTAAAAGTCTGCGTGGAGTGAAGAACGGCCGCATTGCCGCCGCCTGTTTCACTTGCCAGGCGGGTGTCCACGTAATTCTTTGTGGCCGCATCCTGGGCGGCCTCAGGATCAGCCATACTGCTGATTCGCTGCCCGCTCATAACCAGACCATCTGTTACGGTTACTGTTGAACCGGTAACCGTATTTACTTCCAGCGCTCCAGCTATCACTGTGTCACTTGATATAGTTACCATATTAAGGAAGTTATTTTGGCCGGTAAAGGTTTGCGTTGCATAGAGAACAGCCGCATTACCGCCCCCGGTCTGGTTGTCCACATAATTTTTTGTGGCCGCGTCCTGATCGTCATCCGGTTCACCCAGACCTGATATTTTATAACCGCCCATCGCAATATCAGCCCCGGCACTAAATTCATCAAGGGTAACCTGGGTTAAATCTATCTCTGTTAAGCCTATGGCTTCCGGAATAACCGATTCGGCAAGTAGTGCATAGGGAGCCGTAGTTATTGATATGTTTGCCACCTGTGCGGGAGATTCGGCCGCCGCAAAATTTGAATCACTGAAAACAACTCTGGAAGTTGGACTTGAAATTTCTACGGCTCCCAGGTAAATCTGAAAGTCCGCCTGAGCCGCGGGCGGAGTGTTTATTAAATTAGTGTAATCAAGATAATATGAAGACGTATTCCCGGCAAGCCTTTCAGTATAT
>PWOI01000044.1 GCA_003557485.1 Elusimicrobiota bacterium
AGGAATCAAGTAGCTGAATTTTTTACTGGAATAGCCGAAGGGGCACCCTGGCGATGGTCATTGTATGAGAATATACCTGTTCCAGGTGATCGTATAACAGTGTTAAGCGGGGGGAATGTCGGAATAGGGCTAACGAATCCAGAGTATGACCTCCATGTTGCTGGAAATATATATGCTACAGGAGAGATTACGCCAGGTTCTGACATTGCTTTGAAAGAGAACATTGCGGATTTGAAATACGGCATTGAAGAGATCCTGAGTATTCAGCCCAGAGAGTTTGATATGAAGGCCAGCGGGGACCGCAGTATTGGTTTTATAGCCCAGGAGCTGGAAAATATAATACCGGAGCTGGTTTCGGGTGAAGACGGATCAAAAGGCGTTGCATATGCCAAATTGACTGCGGTTCTGGTTAATGCCATTCAGGAACAGCAGAAGAGAATTGAGGCTCTTGAATCTCAAATAAATAACGGTCAATAGATGCAGCTCTTGAAATTTTCCGCTTTCTTAATTAGTATTTAGTTAAATAATAAAAAGATGAAAATACATAATTTAGAAAAAAACAGTAGAACATATAAAAAATATATAACTGCGGCCCTAATTTTCCTTTGCGTTCTTGTATCAATTGCCGCGGCCGCGCAGGTATATAACCCCAACATTTTAAAAACAATAAACTTTTCTTCCGGAGGAAGTGAAATATCCTCTGATGAACAAACAGCTATAGTCAGCGTTGGTGAAAACTTTACGGGTTCTCTTGAAGACTCTTCCGGCATAACTATGTCTTTCGGTTTTGCCCCGCAGGCGGTTGCTACGGTTGAAAAAATTCCTGAAACCCTTGAAGAAGCTTTTGTTTATCCTAACCCGATTAAGCCCGGCTCCGGGGGAGAGTTTGATTCATCTCATCTTAACATAAGCGGCTTAACGGAAGGGACAGAGGTTTCAATATATAATATAGCCGGAGAGAGGGTCCGGGAGCTGTCAAATGATTCAAACTTAAGCGAAATACAGTGGGACCTTAGAAATGAATCCGGAAAATCCGTGGCCAGTGGTGTGTATATATATTACATAACAGACAAGGAAGGAAAAACAACATCCGGGAGGTTCGGGCTGGTAAGATGAAGATAAAAATAATTATATTATTAATATTTACTTTTCTTTCTCATTCATCAGTTATACGTGCAAATTTTTCCGATGACAATCTGGGAACTACGGGCGGGCAGTTTTTAAAACTGACAAAAGGGGTAAGGCCGGCGGGAATGGGGGAAGCATACTGCGCCGTAAAAGGCGATATAAATGCGATCTATTCAAACCCTGCCGGACTCGCACAAATTAAGAATACTCAAATTTCGGCAATGCATACTTTGTGGTTTGAAGAGATATTTTACGAGCATTTTTCAGCTGCTGTACCTACAGATATAGGTGTAATGGCATTATCGCTAAACTACCTGGGGATGTCGGATATAGATAAATACAACAGATACAGGGTAGCACTGGATGATAAATACCGCCCCTATGACATACTCGGATATCTTAGCTATGCAACTAATTTAAATGACAATTTTTTCGGTGTAAATGTATTTATGCTCCGTTCGGTAATAGAAGATGAATCGGCATCCGCCTACGGCGCTGACCTGGGCTATATAAGAAATATCAATGAACAAATAGACGCGGGATTGTCAATTCAGAACATAGGAACAACCGTAAAGTTTAGAGATGAAGAAGATCCTCTGCCTTTAAATATAAAAGCCGGAATGACATACCAGCCCATGGAGTCATTACTTTTGGCGATAGATGTAAACTTTCCTCGGGACAAAGCGTCTGGTGTTAACGCGGGCGGCGAGTATTCATACATTATTAATGATTTAACTTTAAGCACCAGGGCCGGCTATAGGACAGCGCCTATTGATGTGCACGGGGGGCTCTCTGGCCTAAGTGTAGGGGGAGGGGTAGGATACAGGGGATTGTTTTTTGATTACGCCTGGGTTCCCTACGGAGACCTTGACAGTACACACAGGTTCTCGCTTTCTTATAGATTTTCTGGAGAAAACGAGCTTAAATAAGGTTTTAAGGTTTCTGGTTTAAAAATTGTATTTATAAAAAAAACTGGAATAAAAAGATTTACTAGAATAATAGAAATAAGGAGAAGATAAAAATGAATATTCAAAAGAAATTTTTTCTGGTTGCGGCGCTGTTGTTTTTATACGGGATAACAGCGCAGGATGTCTCTGCCCAAATACCGCAGGAGGTAAATATACAGGGACAATTGATAGATCCCCAGGGTAATCCTATGTCCGGAACGCAAAAAGTCACATTTAACTTATATGACCAGGAAAGTGGGGGCGTTCCAATAGCTTCACGTGTAAAAGAAGAACTCGAGTTAAGCGACCGTGGTTTATACAGGGCTGCTATAGATATGAGTGGAGTGGAAAATTTAAATCAACCGCTGTGGTTAGGAATAAGTGTTGGCAACAATGAGGAAACAGATGAAAGAATAGAGCTTCTTCCTTCAGTTTCAGCTCTTTATGCCAAGGCGGCGGGTTATGCCAAGACGGCGGGAAGCGCTGTAGATGAGTCCGATCCTACCTGGAGCGGCGCAGCCGATACAGAAGGTGATATAGGACGAATTGGTAATGTAGCCATTGGAACTACGGGTACTCCCTTATCAAATCTAACGATTGCTGTTGAGGAGGGGGTTTCAGAAATAAGATTTGGAAGAAACGCTGCATCTGGCAGAGACGCTATTATTCGAAAAACTACAGATGATGCTGTAGACGCGGGTGTAAACACGTATGATTTGGATATTATAGCCAGCGCCTTTACTAAAGGTGGAAATGCAGTAACGCGGTTTTTCAGTGGTGACGATCCAGAATTTGAAACAATGCGGATTACAAACTCCGGGCGCGTAGGAATTGGGGAAAAAAACCCGGGGTACAAACTTCATGTTGATGGG
>PWOI01000023.1 GCA_003557485.1 Elusimicrobiota bacterium
ATACCGGACCGCTCTTTTCCCTGCCTCTCTTGCCTCCGAAGCATCCACATCGCTAACGGCTCCCCGATAAGAGCGCTGGATATAACCGAAGGTATCGGCCCGGACGCGTGAAATATCGGTTTTATCTTTGACATAGTCCTTAAGGGCATCCCCCAGGGATCCCGAACCCGAAAGCTGTACATTTCCGTGCGCGTCTTTTTCAACCTCTTCAGCAAGTCGAACAGCAATAGGTGTTCCATCTGCATCCTGTATTCCCTCGGATACAGCCACAACGCACCTGCCGTACTTTGAGTAAATTTCTTTAACGTCCCTGACAAAATTATCCATATCAAAGGCTCTTTCCGGAAGGTATATCAGATGGGGCCCGTCATCGGAATCCTTTCTTGCAAGGGCCGAAGCCGCCGTAAGGAAACCTGCATGGCGTCCCATTACAACCGCTATGTAAACTCCCGGCAGGCTGCGGTTATCAAGGTCAAGTCCCACAAAAGCGTCCGCGACGAACCTTGCTGCTGAAGGATATCCGGGAGTATGATCGTTATGGACAAGGTCGTTATCTACTGTTTTGGGAATATGAACTGTCCGAAGGTCATAATTCTCATCGGAAGCAAACTCACTAACTATCCTGAGAGTATCCGAAGAATCATTGCCTCCTATATAGAAAAAATACCTTATATTGTGTTCTTTTAACACTCCGAATATTTTCCGACAGTAATCACTGTCGGGCTTATCTCTGGTCGAAAGAAGAGCCGCTGAAGGCGTCATTGCAACTCCTTCAAGAACTTCTTTATTTTCGTCTGTCAGATCTATCAGCCTTTTTTCAACTATTCCCCTGACTCCATTAAGAGCACCGTAAACACGCTCAATATCACCGTGTAGAGACGCCTCCATAACAGCTCCTACAAGAGACTGGTTTATCACTGCCGTAGGGCCGCCGCCCTGGGCTATAAGCATATTACCCTTTAAAGCCATAATCTACCCCTTTCAATTAGTTTAGTATAGTACGACCCTCACCTTCAAACACTCTCGAATCTTGCCATAATTCTATTTATAACGGAAGTTTTAGTCAAATCATACTCCCCGATTTCAGCGAACCCCCTTCTTCTCAAGCCGCAGGCTGTCCTCTCCCACTTCTTTTTTAATTTCATTCAGAATATTGTCGTTTACCCTTACAGAAACGCCGGTTGATATCCTAACCCAATCGTTTTTTCTGGTTTTTACTGTAAACTCAACTTCAGTTTTACCGGGATACCTGCTTATCATTTTTTTCAGATCCGCCAATTTCTTTGAATCTATGCCGACTGCATTTATTTTTATATTAATCCGGTCGGCAAACATGGTTTTTGCTTCCTTGAGAGGAATAACTTTTTCAGTGATACACTGAGGCGTAGCCCTTGATAAAAAATCCATCCGCCCCTTTACCGCAACCATAGAATCCTGCTGAAGCCTTTCGCTGATATCTTCGTTAAATGAGGCCGGAAAAATAACACATTCTATTTCCCCGGACAGATCCTCAAGGAGAAAGACAGCCATTTTTTCCCCTTTTTTCGTTTTCATCGTTCTTTTCCGTTTTATCATTCCGCCAAGAATAACCGGACGGTTTTCATAATCCGTATCAGCGCAAATATCGTTGATCTTGCCTGTAGTAATTCCCTCTATTTCCTTCTCGTAGCGGGCAAGAGGGTGACCGGAAAAATAAAAACCAAGCGCCGCTTTTTCGTGGTTGAGAATTTCGTGTTCGTTCCACCTGAGTGTAGTATCTAGTTCAACTTCGGGTTTCTTGTCTCCATCCATTGCCTCAAAAAAAGAAATCTGTCCGTTTTTTATATCCTGCTGGTGCTCGGAAGCCTGGGCCATCGCCTTTTCCAAAGATTCAAAAAGAGGCCTCCTTCCCTTACTTAAAAAATCCAGGCCGCCGCTCTTAATAAGATTTTCGATGACGCGCTTATTAACTTTCTGAAGATCCACCCCGGTAACAAAATCATAGAAAGATTTGAAGTTTCCTCCTCTTTCGCCGCGCACCCTTATTATTTCCTCAATTGCGCCTGTTCCTATGTTTTTTACTGCTTTAAGTCCGTACCTTATCTTCCCGGCACCCTCAATTGAAAAATCATGCATTGATTTGTTAACACAGGGAGGAAGGAGTTCTATACCCATCCTTCCGCATTCAGCCACATAAAGAGCCACCTTGTCGGTATTATGCATTTCACAGGTAAGCAGAGCGCACATATATTCTGAAGGATAGTTTGCTTTCAAATATGCTGTCTGATAAGTCAGGGTGGCGTACGCTGCTGAATGGCTTTTATTGAAGCCGTATTCTGCAAACTTGGCAAGAGTATCAAATATCGTTGCAGCCTTGCTTTTTGAAAGGGTTTTGTTTTTCACAGCCCCTTCTATGAACTCCCCCCGCATTTTTTCAAGCACACCCGGTATCTTTTTACTCATAGCGCGGCGCATATCGTCTGCCTGGGCAGGGGTGAAACCCGCAAGACTTCTGGCAACCATCATCACCTGCTCCTGATAAAGAACAACTCCGTAGGTTTCCTTTAAAAAGTTTTCAAGGGAAGGATGCGGATAGCTTATTCTTTTGGGATTCTTTTTTCTTTCAATATACTCATCAGTCATACCGCTGCTCATTACTCCGGGCCGGTAAAGGGCAACCAGCGCTATTATTTCCCTGAAATCTTTTATCTGGAGCTTCCTCAAGAGATCCTGAAACCCTGATCTTTCAACCTGAAAAACACCAGCGGAATCGGCACGATTAAGCAATGCGAACGTATTTTTGTCGTCCAGGGGAATCTTGGCTATATCTATTTCTTCCCCTCCTTGTTTTTTTATATTATCAAGCGCTTTTTGTATTACGGTAAGGCTTCTCAGTCCCAGGAAATCAATTTTGAGCATTCCCAATTGGACAAGGTCATCTCCTTCGTACTGTGTTACCGCCA
>PWOI01000104.1 GCA_003557485.1 Elusimicrobiota bacterium
CCATCTGCCCTCCGGTCATCCCGTAACATGCATTATTTACAAAAATAACCGTGATATTGTCTCCCCTGTTGGCGGCGTGGAGCATTTCATTTCCCCCTATAGCCGCAAGGTCCCCGTCCCCCTGATATGTCATAACTATCCTATCAGGGAGCACCCTTTTAATTGCCGTCGCCACAGCTGGCGGACGGCCGTGAGCTGCTTCTGCCGTGTCAAAGTTCCAGTAGAAGTAGCCAAAGACAGCGCAGCCAACGGGTGCTATTGCTATAACTTTTTCCCTTATCCCGAGTTCATCTATCACTTCACATAGCAGCCGGTGAATTATACCGTGTCCGCAACCGGTGCAGTAATGATGCCTTACTTTTATAAGGCTTTCCGGTAAATTAAATTTTATTTCGTCATTTTTTTGCATATTTCAATAATCTTTTCTGTTTCCGGAAAACCGCCGGCAGGACGTCCGTAAAATTCAACTCTGGTATCCTTTGAAACCGCCAATCGTACGTCTTCCACCATCTGACCCATGGACATTTCCACAACAAGAAAGTTTGATTTTTCCGACAGTTCTTTAAGTCTTTCAGACGGGAAAGGATATAATGTTTTCGGCCTGAAATAACCGACTTTCATTCCTTCTTCTCTTGCGCGGCGCGCGGCGTCGTAGTTTATCCGCGCGGAGGTGCCGTAACCGACAAGGATTAAGGAAGCGTCTTCGGTATCTGCCTCCTCCCAATCTGTCTCTTTTTTCATCTCTTCATATCTTGCAGCAAGCCTCCAGTTCAGCTCTTCAAGTTCTCCTTCGTTCATATAAAGAGACCTTATAAATCTTCTTTCCCTCCCGATACAACCCGTAAGGTTCCATCCAATATCCTTTATTTCATTATTTTTTTTCAAAGGGGAATCATCTATTTCAGCCGGCTCGATCATCTGCCCTATCACTCCGTCAGTTAGGATAAGCACAGGGCTTCTGTATTTAAATGCAAGGTCAAAAGAATCACGGCACATGCTGTAAGTTTCACCCACACTTGCCGGGGCCAGAGTAAGCATATGGTAATCCCCGTGGCCGCCCCCTTTGACCGACTGGAAATAATCCCCCTGTGCGCCGGCTATATTGCCCAAGCCCGGCCCGCCCCGCTGGACATTAACTATTACTGCCGGAAGCTCGCAGCCCGCAAGATAGGAGATGCCCTCCTGCATAAGAGATATTCCGGGAGAAGATGAAGTTGTCATGGTTTTTTTCCCGGTGAGCGCTGCTCCGAAAACCATATTTATCGCGGCAAGTTCTGATTCCGCCTGAAGAAAAACCCGGTCTTCTTCACGCATCCGATGCGACATGTACTCTGTTATCTCGTTCTGGGGAGTTATGGGATACCCAAAATAGGCGTCAAGACCGCCCTTAAGAGCGCCTTCAACTACTGCGTGATTTCCTTTAAGAAGTTTCTTTGTCATCTATTTCCACCGCAAAGTCCGGACATACGGTATAGCATAATCCACACATTCTGCAGTTGCCTTTCCATTTCACGGGATGGTATCCGGAAGAGTTAAATTTCTCATCTAACTCGAGTGCCTTATCCGGACATACTTTTATGCAATATCCGCAGGCCTTGCAGTATTCTTCAGTAATTTTAACGTATTTTTTTCTTTCCTGACTCATTTTTTAATAATATCAATTTATCTCTTTATTGCAACTCTAAGGGTACCACTGCCATACAGGTTTCAAACCGCATTCCTCCCACATTTTTTTGTTTTCCATACACAGGTAAATGAAAATTTTCCTGTCATGTTTTTCAATAAATTTTTTCATTTTTATATACGCATCCAGGCGCATACCGGAAGGATACCTTAATTTACCATCAAAGTCTATTAACAGTTCTCCATCCAGTATACTGCTTTCGGGAAACCTGTTTTCTATGGTTTTCTTCAGCTGCCTCTTAAATCTGAAAGTCCCAAGGCTTACCCATCTTATCCGTCCGGGCAGAACATAATCAAATATCATATCAACAGTATTTCTGTATTCCTCTTCCCAGCCGGGATAAAGAACTATGGGATCAAAATGAAAAGCCACATCCCAGCCTGCGCGGCTGCACTCCGCGGCGGATTTAAGCCTTTCTTTAAGGCTGGCAGAATAAAACTCGTTCTCTCTGACAAAACTGGCAGGGTTGAGTGACCATGATATAACGCAATCCTCCGAGGGTTTACTTTCAAGAACACCTGATATATTATCGCTTTTCGTTTTAAGCTCAAGAACGGAACCGCTTCCGGAGAAAACCTTGATAAGCATTTTTGAAAATCCGCTTATTTCATCTATAGCCAGAGAATCGGTAAACTCTCCCGTTCCGTATCTCAGGTCTGGACGGACTTTCGCTCTAAGTTCCTCTATGAAATCCTGCGGATTCGCGGGTATTACAATGCCGGGCGTATTAGTGTATTCCTGCAGATAGCAGTAACTGCACTCGTAGGGGCACCCGAATCCCATATTTATTACGTTATATCCGCAGTTTACTGAACCGGAGGTACACGGGCATTTTTTAACAAAATCGTATTTTTCATTTACTATGAAGAAATTTTTCCGGCGTCGGTTATAGTCATCCAGGCCAAAACCCTTTTCTTTTATAAAAGTTTTCAAGGATTCTATTTTTATTATTTCGGCGCGGGGATATTTTTCCGCGGCACGCCTGAATATTTCAGATTCCCTTCCGATTTTATCGGCAAATATTTTTTCAGGGTAAAGCTTTTTCTCGTTTACAGAAGCGCGCAGCGAAAGATCAATATCAAGGGAAGGAAGATATGGTTCCATTTCACTTTCAATGGCAAGTGGAAACCTTCTTTTAAGCAGGTATTTCTTTACTTTAGTAAAGGAGTGCAGCTCCCTATCCTGCAGTTCCTTTAGAATTGTTCTGTAATTCTTTTTCTCCCGTGAGGCTGTTTCAAAAACAAGCC
>PWOI01000175.1 GCA_003557485.1 Elusimicrobiota bacterium
CAAGATGGCTTCCGCCGACAAATGAGGTTCTTGACTTTTTTCCGGGCAGCATAGCAACGCTCCATTTGCCTTCTATTTCGGGGATCTGGTCTCTTATCTGATCTATCATCCACGGGCCTGAAATCAGCATGGGATAATGCCCTTCCCGGAATGCCCATAAAAGGTTGTACCCGGGATCCTCAAGAGGAGCCGCTCCCTTTTCAAAAAAACTCTTGTAATACCTTAATGTTTCTGCAAAAGGTTCCCCGGTTACCATTATTTCCTGATGATCTTCCGAGAATATATCCCCGTCATTCTGCCAGAGGAACTGCAGGAATGTTGTCCAGTCCGCTACGGGAAGGTTTATTCCAAACCCCGGGCCTTTATCCGAAAGTTTCAGGGCGGCATCCATAAGCTCTTCCCAGGTTGCGGGAGGGGAATCATACCCGACTTCCTTTAAAAGGTCGGTTCTATAAAAAAGAACCCTGGTATCAATATACCAGGGTATCCCGTAATTCTGACCGTTTATTTCACCGATGTCAAAAGTGCTCTGAAAGAAATCCTCACGGCTTATATCAGACTGCTGAAGGTATTCGTTAACCGGTTCAAAAGCCCCCATAGACTGAAACTCCGCTATCCATGTAGTTCCCATCTGCGAAACATCCGGGGGAACCCTGCCTACTACAGCGGTAAGAAGTTTCTCGTGCGCTGCGCTCCAGGGAATAGCTTGAGTGTTTACCCTTATATCGGGGTTTTTTTCCTCAAACTTTCTGGCCATCCGGCGAATAACGGTTCCTTCGTAGCCCATGGCCCATACTACTATCTCTTCCCTGTCTCTCTGGGGCCTGCCGTCTGCGAGGGCAGGCAGCATCAACAAAAACATCAATGCCAGCCTGACAGTTCTTTTCATTTAATTATCTCCTTCGCTTAAAATCCCGAAAAATTTGCAGTAAATATGATGAAAACCGGGACAATACATTAGTTATTTATATAACATAAATTCAATTTGCCTGTCAAATTAGTTTTTATGTTCCCTGCGGTTTTAGAAACTTAACTCAATACTGGTTATACCCGGCGGCAGATCAACTTTGATCAGGCCGTCTTCGCAGGTATCGGCCCTAAGTAAAACATCACCGTTCCGGACAGTTACTTCTCCCGCGCACTCCATAACTATTTCCGAGGGGGCCGGAGATTCCCTGAGACCTATAACGGCGTGATTATCATCAACTTTCCTGAAGGTTTCTATTTCAGCTGTAGAATACCTGACCTTCACAAAACCTAAATCAATGTCAACAGGAAGCATATATGAACTTCGCGGGGGTATATGCATGGTGCCCCGGGCGGGTATCCTCAACTCCGGAAAGGATTTACCACCCTTAATTTTAAACCATGCGTTGTGGGGAAGCTCCTGGTAATTGGAAACAAAAAGAAAACTGCCGGAGTCCCCTCTTCTCAAAACAGCCGATACTTCGCTTTCACGGGGTTTTTCAACCTCCCTGCCTGCCCCTATCATCCGGAGCATTTTTTCGGTCAGATCAACCATATAATCATATATATGAGTAAATGGCGTGCAGATCGCGGCTATTTTTCCAGTTCCGCAATCCTTTACAATTCCGCATGTTTTCCCGGACAACGACCGTGCGGCTGTTGAGGCAGATTCTGAATAAATTTCCTGCATGGGGCCGTTAAGAAGAATTTCCAGCTCGTCAAAATAGGCAAACTTTTCTTCTATATAACCTTTAATATCTATCCCTAATCCGGCGGATAGCAGGCTACACTTCTTTTTATCCAGTCCTTTTACCGGGAATTGGCCGTATAAAAGCAGTTTCCCTCCGCCGGTAACATAATCCGCCAGCTTTTTCTGAGTAGCGGCGTCCATAAAATCAAGAGAATAAACGACAAGGTTTTTACGTTTTTTCAGTTCTTGGGGTTCTGCTTTCTGCAGGTCGATAAAATCATAAGAATAGTTGCAGAGTGTTGCAGTCCTGGCTAATCCGTCAAAAAAATGCTTTGTCCTGGCATGCTCGATATTATCTATAAAAGGCCCTTCAAGAAATTCGGTAGCGTAATATGGCTTGTAGAACCCCATTGTTAAATCAACAGATTTTGCAGTATCGGCAAGTATGCTGCCGAATGTTTCTATAAGTTTTCCGAATTGACTTGCAGCCTTATAGTGGGGGCGCTCTTCTCCTTTGGAATCCAGCGGGGCCTGCCACTCGTGGTAAGACCCCATAGCTCCTGTTTTATCTTTATTGACTCCTCCGGAAAACATGTAACCGTTAAGCCCGTTAAGTCCTGAGGCGGCAGAAGTTTTAAGGTTAAGCTCCACATCGGAGGGATAAAGCCTGGGGACATCGCGCATTATTCCTGTCTGAAGTTCACAACAGACTGAAGGAACGCCGGGAGTAGTTATCATTCGGACCACTTCGGTAGTCAGAAGAACATCGTGAAAGTTTTCATAATCAAGCCGCCGCATCTGGTAGGCGCCCCCGAAGATAACCTGCGGAACATATTTTAAAAACTCACTGAACATAATGGTTGTCATAGGGCTAAAGACTCCTCTGCCTCTGACATCGTAATCGTAAAACTGCGGTATATTGGCTATCACGGGAACGTTTACACCCCTGTTCTGGGCCATTTTGAATAGAGTCTCGTAATACTTTCCGAAATACTCGAAATAATAACACATCCAGTCGTAGTAGGAGTTGAGATTGTCGCTGCTTTCTATATGCATATCGGAAGGCTGCTGAATCTCTTCAAAACTGCTGTAGCTGCAGCCGTAAAGATTATTGAGGGATTCTATCTCCGAATACCGGCTTTTTAAAAACTCCCTGAACATAATATTTGAGTACTCATTCCGGTCCGCTGCCTTGTTCAGCCAGTGAACCATTCCGATCTCATTGCAGAGCTGTACCATTGAGACAGGGCCGCCCGACTCTACCTGCC
>PWOI01000029.1 GCA_003557485.1 Elusimicrobiota bacterium
AACCGCGGCGGTATAGGTTATACCCTTGTTTACGGCAATCCTGCCCTCGTACAGGAAGACCCCATTGAACGTAAGCCTTTTTTTCATGTCCTGCCGTCAAGCCGGGCACTTTCGGTCTCGACTGCGGGCTGCAACCTGGAGTGTAAATTTTGTGAGGTCTGGGATATGGCTTTAGTTCGTCCCGAAGAAATATATGCATATGATATCCCATCCGGTGAAGTAGTCAAACATGCTCTTACGTCAGATGTAAAATCGATAAGCTACGCTTTCGGAGAACCTGTTGTTTTTTATGAATATATGGCTCAGACAGCACGCTATGCCAGGAAAGAAGGGCTTCTGAACCTTATGCATACCGCAGGGTACATAAACACCAAACCCCTTAAGAAAATAATTCCTTATATTGATGCGGTCAATGTTGACCTTAAAAGTTTTGACGAAAATTTTTACAGGGAAGTGGTTTCAGGGCGTCTTCAGCCGGTATTGGATACTCTCAGGCTACTTAAAAAAGAAGGTGTACATATTGAAATAACAAATATTATAATTCCATCCCTGAATGATGATGCGAAAATGATATCTGAAATGTGCTCATGGATAGCCGGGGAACTCGGAACGGGTGTGCCGGTTCATTTTGCGCGTTTCTACCCGCTTTACAAGCTTTCTTCGATTCCGCGGACCCCGGTTTCAGCACTTAACAGGGCAAGAGAAACGGCTCTTAAAAAGGGGCTGGAATATGTTTATGTATCAAGAGTGACGGGCCACGAAGGCGAAAATACTTTCTGTCCGGGATGTGGAAATAAAATAATAAAAAGAATAGGGTTTGTTGTAGACCGTGTTGACATAAAAGACGGAAAATGCAGTCATTGCGGACGTGTTATACCCGGAAGATGGAGCTAATCAGCGAAACATTCTCCGGAACATTTCAAGCCGGGAAACAGATCTCCTGTCAAGATTTGTAAGCCCTGCCTCCTTTGCCCAGCGTATTGACTCTATAAATTCATCCGCGGTTATTGCCCTGGAAATTTTATCGTATTCAAAGGCCCTGTGTTCCACCCTGTACTGCGACATAATATTGACATAGGTTTCCTTGGAGAGATTTTCTGCTACCCATCTGACAAACTCCTTTGTCCCGGAAACACGGTTGGGCATAACGAGGTGGCGCACCATCAAACCGCGCACGGCAATGTCCCTGTCGTTGGTTACAAGGTCCTCTGTCTGGCGGTGCATTTCTATAATTGACTCCTGCGCCATTTCCGGGTAATCACGAGAGCCGGTAAATATGTATTTGTCGGCTTTATCCCCGTCCATGAATTTTAAATCCGGCAGGTAAATATCTGCTATGCCGTCAAGGAGTTCTATGTTTTCCTTAAGTTCGTAGCCCCCGGTATTGTAGCATAACGGGATGTTGAGTCCTTTTTTTATTGCAATCCTGAGAGCCGCGAGTATATTAGGCATCACATGGGTAGGGGTAACAACATTTATATTGTGACATCCCCGTCTCTGCAGAGCTATCATCATATCGGCCAGTTCTTCGTCACTTACCTGGCGCCCTCGGCCCTCATGGGCAATAGGCCAGTTCTGGCAGAAAACACAGCGCAGGTTGCAGTTGGAGAAGAATATTGTACCCGAACCTCCATTTCCTACAAGCGGTAGTTCCTCACCGTAGTGGGGGCTGTAACTGTGGACAACAGCCCTGTAGGGGGCGTTGCAGAAACCTTTCTGTCCTTTTGAACGGTCCACTCCGCAGCGGTGTGGGCAGAGGTCACAACTTCTGAGTTTTTCGTAGGCAAGTTCAATTCTTTCCTTGAGTTTACCCTCCGCTTCAAGTTTTTTATAGGACGGATACAGGCTGCTGTTATGCTCTTTTGCAGGCTTAGCCTGACATCCCGTACCTTTCAGCAGCAGGGCTGCTGCTGAAAAAAGCGTTGATTTTAAAAAATTTCTGCGTGTAAGGCTCATTTTTAAGTATTTTGGATGCTTTTTATTTCTTAATAAAGTACTAATAAATTTTAGAAGCAATTGCAAACGAAAACTCCTGTTTGAATATTATTAAAGTTTTGATTAGAATTACCAAGAGAAAAAGTTTTATATAAATAGCTATGAAATTCAGAAAAATAAATTTTTTAATATTTGCGATATTGTTCTTAACGGTTTTTGAGGGGCGGTCCTCTGTTACTTATTTCGGCGATATGCGGCCGGGCGGTTTTATAGTAGCGCGGTCTTCAGGGATAAAAAGCGCAGTTTTTAATGGGTCAGAAATACGGACAGACGGAAAATATGTAACAGTGGGGTTTGATAGAGACGACAAAGGATCCCGCCGCCTTGAACTGATTTTTGAGGATGGAAGCATAGAAACAAAGACCATAAACCTACCGGAGAGAGAATATGTCATTCAGCATGTACGGGGGCTTCAGGAGGAGCATGTCACACCGAGAGCCGAGCATGCTGCCAGGATAAGCAGAGAACGAGAAATCCTTAGGAACGCCATTGAAAAGGCAGGCCGTAAAGAAAAGGCCTATTTTTCTTCCGGCATAATGCGTCCCGTGGAAGGCGGCCGTATTACAAGTGTTTTTGGAAGCCAGAGGATACTTAACGGCGTTCCCGGAAGCCCTCACAACGGGATAGACATAGCTCTTCCCGAAGGGTCTCCAGTGCGCGCAATGTCCGATGGTAAGGTTATTCTGGCTGATGATTTCTTTTTTGCTGGAAAATATGTGATGATTGCTCACGGCCAGGGCCTCATTAGTTTCTATATGCATCTTTCAAAAGTAGAAGTCGTTCCGGGCCAGAGGGTTTACAAGGGAGATAAAATAGGGGAAGTCGGAATGACGGGCCGCGCTACAGGGCCTCATCTTCACTGGGGAGTGCAGTGGAACAGAAGCCGCATTGATCCGGCTCTGCTTCTTAATACCGGTATAGGCCTTGAAAGCAGTCATTTTATAATGGTAAGCGTGGGAGAACAGAAGTTGTACCTCTATAGTGACGGTGAACTTGTAAACTCCTATCCGGTATCAACTTCCCGCTACGGAACAGGCAATAAATCCGGATCCTATAAACCCCCTCCGGGGCTTCACAGGGTAGCCCGCAAGATAGGTGACGGTGAGCCCGCCGGCACAGTTTTCCGGGGCAGGGTAAGAACAGGTGAGATAACCGAAATATACTATGACGGCAGAACTTCTGAAGGAGATTACATTCTTACAAGGATACTGAGACTGGAAGGGCTGGAACCCGGAATAAATAAGGGTGAGGGTATAGATTCCTACAGCAGGTTTATTTATATACACGGGACCAAGGAGGAAGGTCTTATCGGCCAGCCTGTATCCTCCGGATGCGTAAGAATGAGAAATAAAGATGTAATAGAACTATTTGATATTGTAGAAGAGGGGACTTTGGTAGAAATAATACCATAGATAATTATTATGTATGGTGAAAAAATAAAAAAACTCTTTCCGCGTGCAGTAAGATATGACGAAAAATGGGTAAAAGAAAACTCTTGTGATGGCCTTACTCTTATATGCCTTGAAAGCCTCACCGGTATAATGGATTTAAAGCCTGGGATGCGCATTCTGGATCTTGGCTGCGGCTGGGCTGTAAGTTCTATTTTTCTGGCAAAAGAATTCGGAGCCAGGGTCTGGGCTGTAGATAAAAATATTTCGGCAACGGAAAATTATAAAAGGGCAGTTGAATACGGGTGCGAAGATAGTGTCTTTCCGGTTAAAGTTGATGCCCGCTCTCTTCCTTTTCCGAATGAATATTTTGATGCCGTGATTTCCGTAGATGCCTACACTTATTTCGGTATGGATGAACGCTACCTTGAGTACCTTGTTTCATTTCTTAAGCCAAGCGGTAAAATAGGAATACTGGACGGTTGTTTTACTAAAGAATTTGAATCACCTAACGAAGTACCGGAACATATAATGCCGGTCTACTATGACCGGGAAGACCCCTGGTATACTGTTCACTCGCCTGAATGGTGGAGGAAATTCTGGGAAAATACCGGGAAAGTAAAAGTGCTGAAATCGGAAATTGTTCCGGAAACCGGAATTATCTGGGAGAAATATTTTGAAAACTGCAGCAGTTTTGACAGTGAAAAGAAACTTATCAAAGCCCTTAAAGAAGACAGGTTGGAAAATATGGCGCTGTTTCGGATGACAGCAGATAAAAAATAACTTACCCGTTCTTTAAAATTTCCTCTATAAGGCGTCTGTTATCCTGATCTGTCCAGTCCCTTGCGCCCGAAAGAAAAGAAGTTATATTTCCTTTCCTGTCTATCAGGTATGTCTGGGGTATTCCGCCGGTTTGGTCATAAGCTGAGAAGGCTTCTCCTCTGGCATCGAGAAAAACCGGGTAAGTATAACCGTGGGTTTCAATATAGTTCTGAACGGTATGACTATTTTCGCGAACTGAAACAGCGAGTATTAAAAAACCTTTATCCCTGTAATCATCGTAAATTTTCTGCATAAAAGGTTTTTCATATCTGCACGGAGGGCACCAGGTTGCCCAGAAATTAAGCATAATCGCCTTTCCCCTGTATTCAGACAATGCTGAAACATTACCGTCAAGGTCAACAAGTTCTATCTCCGGCGCTTCAAAAAGGGGAGAGGCCTGTTTTTCCGGTCTTCGACCAGCCCCGAAAACAAGTGCCGAGGCAAAGAGAATGCCGACAGCGGCTATTATGAGATATAAAGCTTTTGTATTTTTCATTTTATGAATAAGGTAGAAAATATATTAAAATGTGTCAATCGGGAACTTATTTTTCCATAAAAAAGAAAATTGATTTTTTACTGTTATTTATTACAATCAAACTATAGAAAAAGGTTTAAATGTAAATTTACAGGGTATAATTATGTTTCAAGCAGCTGATTTTGATATAACGGATGGTTTTAACGAGTTTCTGAAAAGTGCGGTAGAGAATCTTCCGGCGGTTTTCTCTACCATAATTATACTGGTTTTAATTACTCTTGCATTGAAAGTTATTCTTCGCAGGACCGAACATTATTTAATAAATAAAACCAAGTGCAGGGCCAAATCTCCGGGCGAATATGAAAAAAGAGTAAATACTTTGACGGGGGTTTTAAATAAATTTATTTATATAATTATATGGGCTGCCGGACTTACAATTATGGTCGCCCGGCTCGGTATGAATATAGCGCCTCTTGTAGCCCTTGCAGGAGTCTTCGGGATTGCTATCGGATTTGGCGCTCAGAGCCTTGTACAGGACATAATAAACGGAATTTTAATACTTTTTGAAAACCAGGTGCGAGTTGGAGATGTTGCAGCAATAAACGGAACGAGGGGCCTGGTTGAGGCTATAAACTGGCGGACAATAATTCTCAGGGATGTTCAGGGAGCCGTACATATTTTTTCAAACGGGTCAATAAAATCCCTTTCTAACCTTACAAAAGAATGGTCTGCCTTTGTTTTTGATATAGGGGTTGCATACAAAGAGGACGTGGACAATGTTATTTCGGTTATCAGGGAAGTTGCTGACGGACTAGAGCAGGATGAAGAATTTGGCAAAAAAATAATAGAGCCCGTGGAGGTTTTCGGCCTTGATAAATTTGACAACTCTGCGATTGTAGTAAAGGGAAGAATAAAGACCCTTCCCCGCCAGCAGAGGCCTGTTGGCAGGGAATTCAACCGGAGAATAAAAATAGCTTTCGATGAAAAAGGAATAACAATACCGTTTCCGCACCTTAGAATTTATACGGGTCCTCCTTCAGACCCTCTAGAAGTTCTTTTAAAGGACGAGGGTTCAAAGTGAAAGCAATGGCTGAAGGACTTTTCGTTGATATGGTTAAAGCGATCTAACTAGGAGTAAAAAATGGCAGAATACGAATTAACTCAAAGCATAGCGGAGTTTTTTAGAGGAATTGCAGAGAAAATACCGGGATTTCTGGTGATTTTTCTTGTTTTCATATTGCTTACTTTTGCAGTTAAACTTATACTCTGGCGGTTTGAATCCTATGTTATTGACCGGCTTAAGAAAAAGGGCGCCTTGCAGGCGGAAGCAGAAAAAAGAGTAAACACGGTAACCGGTGTTTTCAATAAATTTATATATGTTATACTGTGGATAGTAGGTTTCATAGTTATTCTAGGCCATTTTGGTGTTTCAACCAGCCCGCTGGTCGCTGCGGTAGGTGTTCTGGGTCTTGCTTTCAGTTTCGGAGCACAGAGCCTTGTCAAGGATATTATAAACGGACTATTTATCATTATTGAGAACCAGGTCAGGGTGGGAGATGTTGCAATAATAAACGGTACCGGCGGCTTTATTGAGGCAATAAATCTCCGGACAATAATATCGCGCGACCTCACCGGGACAGTTCACGTTTTTCCAAACGGTTCCATCGACACTATAGCCAACCTTACCAAAGAATGGTCTGCTTTTGTTTTTGATGTTGGCGTTGCCTATAAGGAAGATGTAGACAATGTAATTTCCGTAATAAAGGAGGTTGCCGAAGGGCTGCGTAACGATGAAGAGTTCGGGGAAAAAATAAAGGAGCCTGCGGAGGTTTTCGGGCTGGATCAGTTCGGTGATTCGGCAATAGTAATAAAAGGAAGAATAAAAACTTTTCCGCTGCAGCAGTGGGCTGTTGCCAGAGAGTTTAACCGAAGGATAAAGATGGAGTTTGACAGGCGCGGGATAACCATACCTTTCCCGCACAGGAGGGTTTACCTTGGCAAGCCGTCAGACCCTCTGGAAGTCCTGTTGAAAAAGAACAAGGAAGAAGGAAAAAAATGAGTGACGTAAAAGATAAAAAACTTGCGCCTGAGGGCAAAAAAAGAATCCAGTGGGCCGATACGGATATGCCTGTTCTGGAAGAGATAAGAAAGAGGTTTGAAAAGGAAAAACCCCTTGAGGGGCTTAAGCTTTCAGCCTGCCTACATGTTACTGCCGAGACGGCAAATCTTATGAGAACCTTCAAAGCCGGCGGCGCAGATGCGGTGCTTTGCGCTTCCAATCCGCTCTCAACCCAGGATGATGTTGCGGCTTCGCTTGTTGAGGATTTCGGGCTCAAAGTTTTTGCCATAAAAGGAGAAGGGAGGGATCTTTATTACTCTCACCTAAAGTCCGCCATAGAGCATAATCCGGACATAACACTTGACGACGGAGCAGATCTTGTTTCAACAATACATGAAGAATATGCCGATATGACATCCCGAATTGCTGCCTCTATGGAAGAAACCACTACCGGGGTAATACGACTCAAGGCAATGGCTGCTGACGGTGCGCTTAAAATACCCGTTTTTGCAGTAAACGATGCTCTTACCAAACATCTTTTTGATAACCGTTACGGGACCGGTCAGTCAACGGTTGACGGCATAATAAGGGCAACCGATATACTTTTCGCGGGAAAGAATGTTGTTGTGGCCGGCTACGGTTGGTGCGGAAGGGGTTTTGCTTCACGCTCCAGAGGAATGGGAGCGAATGTCATAATATGCGAAGTTGATCCTGTAAAAGCCCTTGAGGCAGCCATGGATGGTTACAGGGTGATGAAAATGGATCAGGCAGCCGGAATAGGAGACCTTTTCTGTACTCTAACCGGAGACATTAATGTCATAGATAAAGGTCACTTTGAAAAAATGAAGGACGGAGCTATTGTCGCCAACTCGGGTCATTTTAATGTAGAGATAAATATAGACGCCCTTGAATCAATGAGTTCGGAAGTTAAAAAAGGAGTGAGAGATTTTATTGATTGCTATGTTTTAAAAAACGGCAGAAAAATTAATCTACTTGCCCAGGGGAGGCTGATAAACCTTGCCGCTGCCGAAGGGCACCCTGCTTCGGTTATGGATATGAGTTTTGCCGGTCAGGCCCTGACAACCGAATATGTACTTAAGAACCGGAATTCATTGGAGCATAAGGTCTACCCGGTGCCACCGGAAATAGATGACTGGGTATCAAGGCTTAAGCTTGAAACCATGGGAATAGAAATAGACCGGCTGACGGCTCAGCAGCAGGAATACCTGCAATCATGGAAAATCGGCACCTGAAATATTTTCTTGAAAACCTGAAAATTATATCTTATCATTAAATAAGATACGTTCTGGAGAATCCTTAAATATGATAAAATATGTTGTCGCAATTTTAATTCTTACCTTTCTTCCCTTTTCACAGGGTTGTGAGGGAGAAAACGTTTTTTCGGGGTTTCACAAATCAGGAACCGACACTTCAACCGGTGCCCGCCTTGCCGATGCAAGAAAGGCTCTTCGCGACGGAAATTACAAAGAAGCTCTTAAAATATACGAGGAGATTCTTGAGCAAGATCCCAGAAATTCCGAAGCTCTTTACGGGAAAGCGGCGGCCGAGCTTAGAGCTGCAGGCCTGGACCTGCGCCATATTTTCGATACCCTGCTGGACTTAGATGATGACGATGATGACGGTGAAATAGATATAATAGACGAGCTTTTCGGTGGCCTGGGACTTAAAAATGTAGCCGATGCCACGGCCGAGTCCGTAAAAGATCTTAAAAAAATAGCTGACGGCAAAGCTGATGGAACTATTCCTCCTGACAATTATGATGTTAATATGAATCTGGCCGTTCTTATAACCCTGAACGCTTTCGTTGATATGATGGTTAAAAATGATGTTGACAATATAGATGACCTTGAAAATGAAATAGACGAGGGTGAGAGAAATAGCATTGTTGACAAAATTAAAGATGCAAAAAAATATGCTAAAGTTGCAGGCGGCGCAATGGGCAAAGATATAGTAGAAGCTTTTGATAATCTTATTGAGCAAATTGAAAAATGGAAACTCTCGTAAAATGATAAATAAACAGGTGACATCAACCCTGTTTGTCTTTTCGTTTCTTTTTTTTGTTACGATAGAGTCTGTATCTGCGCCTATAAACATAGAGGGCGTTGAAAACCTGGGGATGGGGGGCGTGGGGACTGCCGTAAACAGCCCGAAAGCCGTTCTTTATAATCCGGCTCTTCTGGGTCTTCGGGAAGGTTTCAAAATAACCGTTATCGATATTCCCATCACTATATCCCACGATATCGTAAAAACTGCTATGTTTATCTATAAAAATATGGATGAGCTTATGGATAATGATGACTGGGATGAACTTGATGAGGATTTAAGGGACGATATAATTGACCTGGCTCTCTATGATTTCAGGATTAACATAGGAATGCTTGCTCCTAACGTTTCAGCCGGCCCTTACCCTCTATATACGGGCGTGCGCTGGTGGGATATGTGGTGGGGGTTGGGTTTGTACAATGAGAATTACATATCTTTTTCTCTTGACGAAGGGATACTGATTCCGACATTTGACCTTAAGGCCCAGGCTGATGCCGTGGTTCACTTGCCGTTTGCATTCAGGGTCCAGCACCTTCCTTACAGGCTTCCGGGACAGCTTTATTCCGGTTTTGCCGTCAAATATATGATGAGGACCAGGGTGGAAAAAACAAGACGCAGTATAATGGAAATAGAAGAAGTTATGGATGAACTTGAAGATCAGGATTTTGAGCCGGGAACCGGATTGGGTTTTGATCTTGGTTTATACTACGATATATCTCCGAAATGGAGCATAGCGTTTGCTGTCAGGGACTTTCTGGGGTCAACTATAGAGTATCCGGACGGTGAAAAGGACGAGATATCCGCCCGGATAGATTTAGGTGCAGAGTATACCCCTCACAGTAGAATTGAACTTGCTGCAGACCTCAGGGATATTAAATTCGATGACTTTACCGGTGCTTCTTTTTTCACCAAACTGCATCTGGGGTGCCAATTCCACCTGACAAGAATTTTGAAGCTGCGCGGCGGATTGTACCAGGGCTATCCTACATTCGGTTTCGGTATAGGCGGAGCGATAAACTATGCATTTTACGGGCGTGAACTCGGCCGATATGCAGGAGATGATCCCCAGTTGAGTCACACCCTGGCATTTGCTCTTAGATTCTAAAAAATACGGGCGTTTTTCATCATAGCCACGCTTATAAGAAGAAATATTATGTTTGCCGACCATGCAGCCAGCATGGGAGACAAAATCCCACCGACCCCCATAGCGCGGCCTACCGTTATTGCTCCCCAGTAGATGAAAGCTATAAGAAGGGCGATAAAGAATCCAGCAGTCCTGCTTTTCATTCCTCCCCATAGTGCTAGCGGTATTCCGAGTATTAGTATTATTGTGTTTGAAAATGGAAAAGATATCTTATGATGCAGTATAACGCGGTGCCTTCTTGAAGATAGCCCTCCTTTTTCAATTCTTCGGGTATGCCTGAGCAGTTCAATAAAACCCATGCTTTCAGGGTTTTCTTCGGCTTTTTCGAAGTTTACAGGGGTTTCAGGAAGATCAGTGTGTATTTTTTCAAATTCCATAAACGAAATGGATTGACCGTCATCAGGAGAAAAATCTCTTAAGGTTCCATTATAAAATTCCCATGACCCGTCAGTATATACAGCGCGTTCGGCAGTCATTCTGGAAATTTCTCTGGTTGTACCTTTAAGGAATTCTATCATTTTCACTCCATAAAGCGTATTTTCTGAGAGCTTCTCTATGAAGTAAAAGCGGTCCCCTGCAGCGGCATAGGAGAAGTTTTTTCTTGTGTCGTCAGGCTCACGGGGGTCTCTTCCTCTTATAATACGGAAAAGATTGTCTGCTTTTCTGTTGGCTGGCGGAACAACCGTTTCGTTTATAATAAGAGAAGAAATGCTTATAAGAATAGAAATTAATATAAGGGGTTTAAGGGCTTTAAGTATGCTTATTCCGGAACTTCCTATAGCGGTTATTTCACCGTGCCTTTTCAGGGATCCCAGGGAGAAAAGAACTGCAAGAAGAGCAGCCACCGGCATAA
The DNA here is from genome assembly GCA_003557485.1 of Elusimicrobiota bacterium. Classification (GTDB taxonomy): domain Bacteria; phylum CG03; class SLGR01; order SLGR01; family PWQF01; genus PWMP01. The sequence goes on from PWOI01000029.1 coordinate 10,801, forward strand.
CCATTACAAACCAGTCAGGTATCCTGTTTAAAAAATAGACCGCAAGCATATCTATAGGCGGTTTCTGATCAAGAAATGTATGCATATAATCGAAAAAGTGCGTTACAATCATAAGGATTAGAAAAGCAATTAGAGCTGCGAAGAACGGCTTGAGAAAAGAATAGGCCAGATATTTCTGTATCAGCTTCACCGGTTAAAACTTACCGTGATCATTACGGCTCCCAGTCCACCCATTAGAAAATTAGGGAGCCACACTCCAAGCCAGGGCGCTATATCACCGTTAAATGCAAGCTTAATTCCACCTGTCATAAGAAAATAATATATAGCAATAACGGCCAGACTTATTCCGATACCTATTGTTTTTCCTTTAACTTCTGCCCTTAGCCCCAATGGTATACCGCATAACATCAGTGCAAGTGCCGCTCCTGCAAGCGCGCCGCGAATATGCAGGTGTGCGGAAACTGTATTAGTAGGCAGTCCTCTTTCCTCAAGCCTGTTAATTTCCTCTTTCATTTCAAAGTAACTTTTAGATTCAAGATTTTTACTCACAGTTATATCTTCATCGCTTCTGTGTATAGTTATTGAGTATTCTTGGAATTCGATACTGCTTAATATTTCGGGCCTGTCTGGGGGTTGGTGTCGGATAAACCCTTCATAAAGCATTAAAACAAGGGAGTTGTCTTTTTCGGTACTCCATATTCCTCTTCTCGCCTCAATAAACATTTCAGGTTCATCGTTGTCGGCCGGTTTGTTAATCATAACCTCCCTTAGTGATTGTTCTCTGTGATTAACAGAGTGTGCCAGAAGAGTATACTCTCCAATTTCAACCTGGGTCCCTTCTTCAATCTGTATGGCAGGTTCCCGGTAAGCCAGGTGAGTAAACCTGTAGCGAAAAGCATAATTGCTTGCAGGGGCTACGTGGTAATTAAAAGGAATCATTATAAGAGCTATAACAAATGCGGCCCCTATAGCAGGTTTTATGATAGGAAGTATAGAGCTGCCGGAAGTTCGAATTGCCGTTATTTCTCTGTCGGAAGCCATTTTGCCGAATGTTATGACGCTTGCAGCAGCAACTGCCATGGGTACCGTAAGAACCAGTATTGTGGGTAGGGAATAGAGCAGGAGTATTAATATTTCACCTGCTCCGACGCCTTTTGTTACAACAATCTCAACCAGCTGGAAAAGCCTTTCCATTATAAGTATAAAAGAGAAAAGCAGCAGGCTGATTGCCAGAGTAGGCAAAAACATTTTTAAAGTATAAGCAGTTAATATTTTCATGTTTTAAAATAAAGTTTCATTCTTGGAAGATGCGGGAATTTTTATCCGAATATATTTAATATTTTGATATTAAAAATCCGTAAAAATTTCAGAAGGACCTTTAATGAGAAGCAATATACTCCCTTCACCTCTTAATATTGCAAAAAGAAAAATAGTTTCTTTATCTTTTTTTAATCTAACTGAGCGCGCATCTCCAGAGATTAGTAATTCAGAAAAATTTTTAAATACTTCAGTTGTTTCTGTAGATATCTTTTCTGCAGTTGCGCGCATTATTTTTTCTATACTATTTATGTTAAATTCCTCTACCTTCCAGTGTTGTTTATGAAAATAATCAGAGAACTCTCTTAGGGTTTCTTCTGAAGGCTTACCGGAGGTTACAATTGTTATGGAGCCTTTTCCCTCCAGAAGCTCTATATTGTAAGCTTTGTCAGCATAATTTTCGGGTATATCAACATCAACTATATGGTCAGTTCCGCTTAAAACAGCAATAGGGGGATGAAAATTACTGAGATTTTCAAATATATCATATACCGCTACAATAAGAATAATCAAAAATAATATTAGCGCTAATATGGCTAGCAATAATTTTTTCTTCTTATTTTGATTGTGTTCTCTAGTATTACTCATTTTTTTATTTATCTTTCTAATTATATTTGTAAGTATACTTAAATATAGCTAAAATCACAAAAAAAACATATTTATGTAAACACATAATTAGGTTAAGTAAGAGTAAAATGAATTAGTATAAATATATGATTTGAAATTATGACTCTACTTCAATTATAATTTATAATCAGAATGTAAAATTTTCTTTTGTGCTTTTTCCGGTTGTATTCAAAATATCCGGCTAGGCAAACCAAAGAAATCCCTTAATGCAAAGAGTAGGCGAAAGTGTAATAAAGATAGGCAGGATTGTTAATTAAAATAAAATTTATAAAAAAAAATCTGCAAGCGTTTTTATGTGTTTATGCGCTGTTTGTATTTATACCGTCAGGTTTGAAGGCTCTTAATCTTATGGATGATGATGCACTTGACTATTTTATCAATGAAGAGATCGAAAGAGAAGAAATTGATGATTTTGAAAGGGCTATAGATATTGATAATCTTGAGTTTGACCGCGAGCTTTTTGACAGGATAAGGAGAGAAAAAGATGAGGATATATATGTCAGTCCGGAGATTGATGATGTATTTGATTTAATTGAAGCGGATCCGGACGACCCTCCTCTTTTAGAATATCCTCCGGTAATGCCTGACCTTCCTTATGAGGCGCGCCTTCAGATAACCGGCCGTAAATCAATAGCCCTTAAAACGGGTCATTCCTTCTGGCTGGGTGATGAAGAAGAAAGAACACTTACCGGTAACCCCCCCGGGCTCTTGCGGGGATTTGAAATGGATCAGGAACTTAGGGTTCGCATACAGGGGCAGGTAGGTGACAAGATTACAGTTGACGTGGACTATGATGATACCAAGCCCGCTTACGATGAGTCTGCCCGCCGTATTTCTGTGGTCTACAAGGGAGACCCGGACGAAATAATACAGGAAGCGGCTTTCGGGGATATAACCCTCACTCTTCCCAGAAAACATTTTATAGGATATTCACGTAGCGTTTTTGGTGCCAGGGTGAAAGGGCGTTATAGAAACCTTGATTTTATGGCAATTGCCTCCCAGACCAAGGGAAGAACTGAAGTAAAGGAATTTACCGGAGATACAACGTTCACCAGGAGGGATATAAGGGATATTGACTACATACGTCGCCGGCATTACAGCATAGACGTGGATACCTCTGTAAACCATCTTCCGATAGAACCGGGTTCAGTTGAGGTCTTTTTAAGGGACGGTGTAAGCGAAACCGGAGTGAAGATGGATGTAAAATATGTTAGCGGAGATACTCATAACGATTACTTTGAGAGACTGGTTCCCGGAAGAGATTTTACAGTAGATCATCAAACCGGAATTCTGACATTTTCCAGTTCCCTTTCCAGGCACTATATAGCGGCAGTCCGGTTTACCGGCAGCCAGGGCACTGTTGGGGAAACGGATCCCGTTATTTTTGCGGATGAGCAGCGTGAGGGAGGAAAGACAGTTACTGAATACGAAAGAAAAAACTTTTACAGCCTTGGCGCGTCAAGGATATCAAGAGACGATTTTGTCCTTAGGTTTCTTGATACCAACAGAAAACCAGATACTCCGCCCAAGCCCGCATATACCGTTGATTACGATCGGGGCATACTTGAATTTGACCATAAGATGCCCTTTGACCCTGAAGACAAAAAAGGAATATATGACACTCACAACCCCCAACATAATTATATAATTTATGTGGAGTTTAAAAGCAGGATACGCCAGTATTTTCTTCGCCCTAATATTGTAAGGGGTAGTGAAAGGATAGTAAAGGACGGCAGGGTGCTGAGCCGGAACACGGATTATTTAATAGATTACCCGTCAGGATTTATAACCTTTCTGAGACCCGAAGAAATAGATGAAACCACTACAATAAGGGCGACCTATGAGTATATGCCTTTTGGTATAGCTCAGCAGGAAACACTTGTAGGATTGCGGGCTGATTACCGGTTCTCCCGCAATCTTTCAATGGGGGGAACTCTGCTCTATAATTTTGCGGCATCCGAGCGTGAAATACCCAGGGTAGGCCAGACTCCGCAGAGCGCCCTTGTCCTTGGAAGCAATATCGACCTGACAATACCTACAGGCCGCTATAATCCTTTTCCTACGCGTATAAGCGCCGAGGTTGCCCGGAGTGAAATGAATCCGAATACGATAGGTAAAGCAATGATAGATGATATGGACGGGATACGGATAACCCGCAGCGTATCGCTGAGAAAAGATCAGTGGCAGATAGCGGCAACGCCATCAGAAAGGGTAGCCAGTCCTTCCTGGATAGATCTGGATGAAGATGATGATAAATACCTCAGCGACATAAACCCCAATGTTTCCAGGGATGAAGATGAGAAAGTATGGATCCTTGAGGTTGATTATGATATTCCCGCGACAGACAAGGGCTGGGGAAGCGATCTTGAAGTTTCAATTGTTAACCCTATCTCAAGGACCGGAATAGACATCGGAGATATGGATAAAATACAGCTCTGGTTTAAAGGCGACTTAACCGATGCCGAACTGGATATTGATTTCGGGGTTATTTCGGAAGACGCTGACCGGACGGGAGTTATAAAACCGCATCCTGATAAGATTGAAGACAGCAGAATAGAAGGGTGGCAGTATGTTTATCCGGGGACCGCCCCTATAAGAAGGAATAAGGGCTGGAATTACGACTATGTAGGGGGTGGAGTTTTTACTATCGGAGCCGATAACGGCAGGATAGATACAAACGATCTGGACAGAGACGGGATACTGGATAGAGTGGAAAATGTAGCAACCTTTGAGCAGGGACCCCTTTCGTCCGATAAATGGAGACGCCTTGAATTTGATATAGGAGAGTTAGGCGAAGGAGAGAGGGCTAATTTAAGATTTGTAAAACATGTCCGTATTACTGTAAGAAATAAAAGCGGAGCAAGAAACAGGGGTAAATTTTACATAGCGAAACTTGAAGCCATAGGGAACCACTGGGAAGCCTCGGATGTTCATACCGATGACTCTTTCAGGGTTCTGGACGTAAACACTTTTGATAACCCCGATTACCGCAGGAATTCCCCCGAAGACGAAGATATCTATAAGGACATATACTCAAAAGTCGGAGGAAGGGATGATATAAGGGAGGGAGCGCTTGAACTTAACTATGAACTGGAAAAAACTACTTCAGTATATGCATATATGGAGTTTCCTGCGGCACTGGACTTTTCCAGGCATAAAAAACTGGAGTTTCTACTCTATGGAAAAGATGCGGGACAGGATGCCGTTTTCTTTATAGAATTCGGCGCCGGCGACAATTTTTACCGAAAAGAATATAAAATAAGCGATTATGATTTTGACAGCAGTGGATGGGAAAAATTTACTATTTCCCTCTCTGAAAAGAATCTTGCAGAGCTTGAAAAAACAGGAACTCCTTCTATTTCTAATGTAAGGGAAATAAGAGTGGGTATCAGAAATGACAGTGCCGGAAAGCTGGAAGGTAAAGTCTGGGTAAATGTTATCCACCTTTCGGATTCTATTAAGCAGGTGGGTACCGCAGAGAGGTTCGATTTTTCTTCTACCATTCCGGGGATCCTGGAATACGGTGGGACATACGAACATGTTACAGAGGATTTCCAGACTATTACCGAGCCGCCCCGGAACCAGGAAATCACGGCCTATTCCGCCAATGCGCGCCTGACTTTGCTTGATTTCCTTCCTGTTCGGGGGCGTTACAGCCAGCGGGAAACCGTTACGCCCGCTGACCGTATACGGGATGAGGACAGAAACCCTTATATACGGGCCCGGGACGAAGGAAAGGTAGTAAGAAAAGACGGCAGTCTGGACGCCGATTTAAGGATAAGAAGATTGCCCGATATAGGCGGCCATTATTCCAGAAGTATTGAAAGGTCGGATTTTTCGGGAAGAATAGAGGAACTGGAAACTATAAGAGGAAATTTGTCTTATAGCCCGCCCCTTGACGTATTCATAGTGCCCAGAAGTTTGCGCGGAAACGTCCGCAGAACCATAAGAGATACTGCCTGGGATGACAGAATAATAGATGAAACAAGGGATTCCAAAAGTGATGGAGGTAAGGAAGACTGGAGCGAAGTAACATATGATTTCGGAGGAAGTTCTACTTTCGATATGTTCGGTTTTCTGGATTTCAGGCCGGCTTACAGTAAAAACGTAAAGGACAGAACCTGGGATTTCTATGCAGGCGATTATGAGGGCAAAGAAAAAACCTGGCCCTGGAGCCGCCGCCAGAAAATTGATATGAATTCCACTTTAACGCTTGCCCGGTGGTTTAGGCCTTCTTTTTCATATGGTATAGATACAAACGAAGATTATAATTTTGATACAGTGAATGGCTCTCCGGTTTTTATCGAGAGAAAGGATGTCGACAGAAATTTTGATATAGACAGCCGGGTTAGATTCGGTGTCAAACATGTAATCCCCGGGTTTGACCCGGTTGAAACCCTTGAGCTTGATCTGAACTACAGGTACGAAAAGGGTGAGAGCTATAAAAATCTTCCCAGCACGAGAAGTGTTTTTGATAAACTTGACTGGAGGAAAGAAATAGACTCAGATAAAGTGGATTCAGCTACAAAAAGAGACACCAGGAGGTACGGTACTGACTGGCGGCCGTTTGATTTTATGAATCTCTCGGGAGACTGGTTGAAAGCTGTGGGAGATATGAGACTGAGAACCAACTACCGTAAAATAAATTCCTTTCGGCTCAGTCAGAATACAATTTACGAAAAGGACTCACTGACCTGGCCTGACCTGACCGCAGATTTCGGCCGTTTGCCGCGGCTGCCCTATGCAGGCAGGACAATAACAGAGATAGATTTGAGGGGGACATACACTTTGGCTACCGATTTAGAGTACTCATACAGTGATGGAATAGACAGGGATGATGATATCCATGGTATTTCTGAAGAATGGAGGAGAAGGTATGGTGTTAATTCACGGTTTAAAATAAGGGGTAGATACGATTCTCTTCTGGATTATACTTCCGAATCAGCAGAAAAGATAGACCTTCGCGATTTGAATCCCTGGGACTGGCGTGACGAAAGAAGAACTTACAGCGGGCAGATAAAAGTTGAATTAAGACGATACTGGGACGTTATAGCCCGCTTCAGCCATTCTCGTCATGAAAGAGTTTCCTACCCTGATATCTTGCGGACCGACTCACGTAGTTACAGCCCGAGTTTAAGTTTCCGGGCAGTAATAGATTTACCCGATATCGTAAATGTCCCTCTTTTTGGAGATGTGGCTGCCGGGAACCGTCTCAGGCTGGATGCTGATCTCAAAGCTGACTTTGCAAGGAGTGAGCTTGATATTTACCGGACAAATACAAACAGTTATACCTTCAACTGTACAGGTCAGCTGGATGTAGCGGCTAATATGCGAGGAAGCTTCGGGTTTGGAGCGCAGTATGTGCATAATATAGAGCGCTACGCTAACAGCTACGCCGGAATAAACCTCCGCGCAGAAGTAGTAATAACCTTTTAACCTCTGAGGTGATGAAGGCAATATTATTAAATTTATTTTTCCCCGTTAATTGTGCTTCCTGCGGTGGATATGTTAATCTGACTTCAGAATACGGGATATGCAGGGAGTGTGTTTCGGAAATTGCACCCGTATACTCATGCGGATGCCGGTTTTGCGGAAGCCCGGTTGACAGCAAAACAGAATTCTGCAGGATATGTGCCGCGAATCAATCTTACATTGATGATTTTTATACTGCGTTCTATTATGAAGGGACCGTCAGAAATATTATTAAAAAATATAAGTACGGAAATGCAAGGTATGTTGAGAAACTATTGGTTGATTACCTTGTGAATCTTTTTAATAAATATATTCAGGAGAGGGAAAAAAACAGGATTGTAGTTCCGGTTTCTCTTCACCGCAGAAAGCTTAAGGAAAGAGGTTTTAATCAGTCAGAAGCTCTTGCTGCCAGGCTATCAAAGGCTTTGAGATTGAAAACCGTACCGCGTGCAATCATTCGAACAAGAAATACTGAACCGCAGTATACAAAAAACAGGCAGGAACGCTTCAGTAATGTAAAAAATGCATTCAGCGCCAGCCGGAAATTATGTGCCGGAAAAGATATAGTATTACTGGACGATGTATCTACAACCGGTGCTACAATACAGCAGGCCGCTGCCGCGCTCAGATCAGCCGGCGCAAAAAGGATTACAGCAGTTACTGTTGCGCACGGCCGTTTAAGAGATATACAGGTTTGATAAATTTTCTATAATAAGTAAAAATATAAAGAATTATGAATAAAAAACAGAATCAGACAGAAATAAGAAAAGATAAATTAACAAAACTGCGCGAGTCAGGAGTTAATCCTTATCCGCATTCCTTTGAAAACAGGATTGATGCCTTGGAAGCTCTTAAAATAAAAGATGGAGTAAAAGTCAGGGTGTGCGGCAGAATTATGAGCCGGCGCATTATGGGTAAGTCCTCCTTTGCTCACATCAAGGATGTATCGGGTCAGATCCAGGTTTTTATGGCGGTCGATAAGCTTGGCAGGGAAAATTATGATCTTTTTCGTGATACCGACATAGGGGATTTTATAGGAGTAGAAGGTGAGTTGTTTGTGACGCGTGCCGGAGAAAAGACAGTAATGGCGGAAGCGTTTACTATACTTTCAAAATCCCTGAGGCCGCTTCCTGAAAAGTGGCACGGCCTTAAAGACGTTGAGACACGCTACAGGAAGCGTTATCTGGATATTCTTGTAAATCCGGAATCATCAAAAATATTAAAAGCCCGTTCAATAATAACGGCTGCCATAAGGGAGTTTCTTGAAAGCCGCAGGTTCTGTGAAGTTCAGACACCTGTACTTCAGGATATAGCCGGCGGTGCAGCCGCCAGGCCTTTTAAGACTCTCCATAATGTTTACAATACCGATCTGTATATGAGAATCGCTCCGGAGCTGTACCTTAAAAGACTCCTTGTAGGGGGTTGGGAAAGAGTTTTTGAAATGGGTACGAACTTCAGAAATGAAGGCCTTTCGTCTATGCATAATCCGGAGTTTACAATGCTTGAAGTTTATGCGGCATACACAGACTACAATTTTATGATGGATCTGGCGGAGGAAATGGTAAAATCTGTTGCCGGAAAAATTGTGGACGAAGGTTTTTCCGTTCCCGAAAACATAATGGGTGAGTGGGTAAGAAAAGATTATTGGGAGCTGCTGAAGGTTCACACGGGAGAGGATTTTACACCTGAAATTACTTATGATGAAGTTAAGAAAAAAGCAGAGTATCTTAAAATCCCTCCTGGTAAAGATTCCATTGAAAAAATGCTGGACAGGATTTTTTCTCATTATGTTGAAGAGAAACTGTCAGATCCGACTTTTGTAACGGGTTATCCTTCTTCTGCATCGCCTCTGGCAAAGCAGTCTCCTGAAAATCCTGGAATTGCAGAAAGATTTGAGATTTTTATAAACGGAAGCGAACTTGGAAATGCTTACAGTGAACAGAATGATCCTGAAATACAAAAGGAAGTCTTTTTAAAGCAGGCCTCTGGCAGCACTTCCCCTGTTGACAATGACTATATAGAAGCTCTGGAATACGGAATGCCGCCGGCTTCCGGTTTGGGAATAGGAGTGGACCGTCTCACTATGGTCCTTACAGGCGCTGAAACTATCAGGGAGGTCCTGCTTTTTCCCATGCTGAAACCCAACAACGCCGACACCGGGGAGTAGTGAATATGTTTTTCAGCCTGAAAATGGCATGGGCTTACTTCAGAAAAGTATGGAGCCGCGGGATATGGGGCGTTATGGTCGTGATTTCGGTAATGGGTGTAATGCTTGGAGTGGCGTCACTTGTGGTATCCCTGTCAGTTATGAACGGTTTTCATACTGAAATAACCTCCCGGCTGCTTTCACTTAACCCTCATCTTATACTTATGCATCCTTTTGAAAACGAGAATACAAGGATTGAGGCTGCAGATAAACTTGAAAAAATTGATTTCGTGGAACAGTATTCCGCGTTTCTTCACGGGAAGGGGCTTCTTCAAAGGCGAGGAGAAAGCCATGGTATCGTAGTGCGTGGAGTGGAGCCGGAAGGCAGTTATCTTGATATAGACAGCCAGGTCTGGAAAGATCTTGGTGATGAGGGTATTATAGTCGGAAGCGAACTTAAAAATATTCTCGCTTTGAGGGAAGGGGATGAAGTCTATCTTGTAATACCAACTCTTGACCGTCCGGGAATACCGTCCATCCCCAGAGTGGAAAGATTTACTCTTGCGGAGGTATTTACTTCCGGAATATATGAGTATGATTCTTCTGTTGCATTTATTGATTATAGCCGTGCTGCTGCAATTTTTGAAGACAGTGCAGCTTCCGGAATTGAAGTCTATATAAAAGACCCTTTTAAATCAGAGCAAGCAAAAGAGGTTCTTGAAGACAGGCTTGGCAGATATCATATAAGTACATGGATGGAAAGGAACTATAACCTTTTTGCTGCGCTTAGGCTTGAGAAAACTATGATGTTCATTGTCCTTGTAATGATAATAATTGTGGCAACGTTTAATATTGCGGGCACATTGATAATGACTTCTATAACCCGTTCAAAGGACTGCGGCGTAATGAGGGCCGTAGGAGCAACAAAAAGACAGATAAGAACTATGTTTAATTTTAAGGGCCTTATGATAGGGTTTACAGGAACCATTCTGGGGATGCTTCTTGGACTGGGGGTTGCTTTTCTTTTAAGCCGTTATGAATTTATACAGCTGCCGCCCCAGGTCTATCTTATTTCGACACTGCCAGTAAGGGTCAGCATCAAGGATATGGGCGTTATATTTATGGCCGCTATGTTAATAAGTCTGCTAGCGACACTGTATCCGTCACGCAGAGCTTCAAATATTGAGATTGCAAGAGAAATCAGATACGAATAAAAAATTAATATGAATAAAGACCTAATTCTTGATAAAATAAGCAAAAGTTTTTTCCAGGGAGTGAAACACCAGAGGGTTCTTGACGGAATAAACTTGAAATTTTCACCGGGAAAGTGGTATACAATATATGGCGTTTCCGGCAGCGGAAAAACAACCCTACTTAATACCATAGGAGGGATTGAAACTCCGGACTCAGGGTACCTTTATTGCAACGGCAGCAGCATTTATGACCTGCCGGACAGAAAAATAAGCCGGTGGAGGAACCGGAGTGTAGGTTTTGTGTTTCAGTTTTTTCATCTTATTGGCGAGCTCAATGTCAGACAAAACATATTACTCCCCTGCAGAATAGGAGGCATTTCTCCGGATTTTGATTGGATTGAAAGGATAATAAAGGTTCTTTCCATAGATTCTCTTATGAGCCGCGCTCCCGCTACTTTAAGCGGTGGCGAGATGCAGCGTGCGGCTCTTGCCAGAGCGCTTGTTAATAAACCTTCATTTATTTTAGCAGATGAGCCCACCGGAAACCTTGATTCGGGAAACAGTGCTAAAATAATAAAACTGCTTGAGGAATTAAAGGATGAGAGCGGTGCCGGCATAATATTGGCTACCCATGAGAGAGAACTTATTGAGACCGGTGATGAAATATATGAAATTAAGGACGGAAAAATAAAAAGCGGAAAAAAAGGAGAATAAAAAATGGAACGAATGGTATACCTCAACGGAGAATTTGTCGAAAAACAAAATGCGAAAGTTTCCGTATTTGATCATGGTTTTCTTTACGGAGACGGGGTTTTTGAAGGAATTCGGGCCTATGAAGGCAATGTTTTTAAGCTTGAGGAACATATTGACAGGCTTTTTGTCTCTGCAAAGGCAATAAAACTCACTATCCCGATTAAAAAAGAGGAGATTATATCGGCTGTTCTTGATACTGTCAGGAAAAACAATTTAACCGATGCCTATATAAGGGTTGTGGTTTCCAGGGGAGAAGGAGATTTGGGGTTAAACCCTACTAAGTGTCCCAGGCCTTCCATAATAATTATAGCTGACAAAATAGTCCTTTATCCGGAAGAATTTTATAAAAAAGGTCTTTCTATAATAACTGCTTCAACCAGGAGAAACATTCCGCAGGCACTCAGCCCTAGGATAAAATCTCTTAACTATCTTAATAATATAATGGCAAAGATAGAGGCTAACAGGGGAGGAGTTCCTGAAGCGCTTATGCTTAACAATCAGGGTTATGTCGCTGAATGTACGGGAGATAATATCTTTATTTTAAAGGGAAAAGATAAACTTATAACTCCTCCGCTGCATGCAGGAGTTCTGGACGGAATTACCAGAAATTCTGTTATGGGTATTGCTGCTGATATGGGTATTGAAGTAGCCGAGGAATTGTTTACTCTTTTTGAAATCTACAATGCTGATGAGTGCTTTCTTACAGGTACAGCTGCCGAAGTAATACCCGTTGTAAAAATAGATGACAGGGAAATAGGCTCCGGGAAGGTGGGGGATATAACAAAAAGTTTAATGGCGGAATTTTCAAGGATAGCAAAAATAGAGGGAGAAAAGATATAAATTGCTTTGTAGTAGATGTGAAAAAAATCTGGCAACGGTCCATATTAAGAAAATAGAAGGGGATAGAAAAGTGCAGCTTGATTTATGCGCCGCCTGCGCTTCAGATATTTCTCCCCCGGCGGCGGGACTCTTTGGTTTTCAAGAGGATTTTTTTGATAGTATATCAGATATTCTTGCCGGTTTCAGTGATATCCGGGAGGATGAGGACGAAGGCAGTCAGCATCGCTGCAGCGTATGCGGAACGAGTTTTGGTGATTTTCAAAAAAGCGGCAGGATAGGATGTTCAGACTGTTATGATGCTTTTTCCGAGCAACTTCTTCCTCTTTTGAAAAGATTGCAGGGATCGGTTCAGCATGCGGGAAAGAGTCCCTCTGGTAAAAGCCGCAGGCAGGAGTTGCTAAGCCTTAAAAAGGAACTGGAACAGGCAGTCCGGAAAGAAGAATATGAGAGGGCTGCAGTAATACGGGATAAAATAGAAGAAATTGAGAAAATAAAACATGAAACTGAGTAAGCTTGCTGTACGCGATATTTCATGGCTTAAACCTCTTCCTTCTTCCGACAGTAGCATTATTTCTACAAGGATAAGGCTTGCAAGAAATCTTTGCGGCTGTCCTATGCCCGGAACAGCTTCAGAGGATGAACTCAAAAAATATCTTAATTTAATTTTTGATGCAGCACAAAAAACTTCTTTTTTTAAAAATGCAACCAAGATAATATTATCTGATTGTTCAGAACTCGATCTTCGTCTCTTAATGGAGAGGCATCTGATAAGTCACGAGCATGCTTTTTCTTCCCACTCCGGAGGTGTTATAATAGATGACAGGGAACAGATGAGCATAATGGTAAACGAAGAAGACCATCTCAGGATTCAGTATATTTCCGCCGGTTTGAATCTTTTTGATTCCTGGGAGGTGATAAACAGAGCCGATGATGAACTTGGAAAAAATATTGACTTTGCCTATTCTGAAAAATTCGGGTATCTAACTGCATGTCCTACCAACACCGGGACAGGTATGCGGGCATCCTGCCAGATGCATTTGCCTGCGCTTGGTATTTCAGGAGTTATGGCTGCGACAATGGAGAGTATTAACAAAATGGGGATGGTTGTAAGAGGGCTTCAGGGAGAAGGGACAAGAATAATGGGAGATATGCTTCAGGTTTCAAATCAGGTCACCCTGGGTCTTTCCGAACAGAGAATACTTGACAATCTTCAAAGGCTTCTCAAACAGGTTTCCCATAGAGAGGAGAAGATAAGAAAAAAACTTATGGATAAAGAATCTGACTCCATTAAGGATCGGGTATGCCGGGCTCAGGGACTTCTTCTTAATGCATATAAAATTTCATATACAGAGGCCCTCAGTTTAATTTCTTCCTTAAGATTTGGCGTTTATACGGGTATGTTTGAGTATGATGCAGGAATACTCAATAATTTGATGATTAAAATACTGCCTGCCCATATTCAGCAGATAGAAGAAAAAAGCATGGAGCCGGATGAAAGGGACCGGGTCAGGGCTGACATGATAAGAAAGGAACTTAAGAATAAAGGGAGATTAAATAATGTTCAATAAATTTACAAAACGGGCACAAAAAGTAATTGTTCTTGCACAAAAGGAGTCCAGGAAACTTAACCATGATTATGTTGGAACAGAGCACATTCTTCTTGGCCTATTGTCGCTTAATGAGGGAGTTGCAGCTGAAGCTCTCAAGACTTTGGGTGTAGAAAAAGACAAGCTCAGAAGGCGCATAATAGAAATGGTTGGTGAGGGTGACAATATACTTCTCTCCGGTGAAAGGCCCATGACTCCAAGGGCCAAGCGCGTTCTTTCCCTTGCAGTAAAAGAGGCAAATGAACTGGGACATAATTTTGTAGGAACCGAACATATACTGCTGGGGCTTATACGCGAGGAAGAAGGTGTTGCTAATAGGGTTCTTGCCGGAGCCGGTCTTTCAAGGGAAAAAGTCCGTAAGGCTGTTATAAACCTCCTTGGCGACGGAGCTTTATCTCCCGGTGAAGCCGGCATGGGACCATTTAAACAGCAAAAAGCATCCAAGACCCCGGCTCTGGATACATACGGCAGCGATCTTACGTTAATGGCCTCCGAAGATAAACTGGACCCTGTAATAGGCAGAGAAAAGGAAATTCAAAGAATAGTTCAGATACTTTCGAGAAGGACTAAAAACAATCCTGTTCTTGTCGGTGATGCGGGAGTGGGTAAAACAGCCATAGTTGAAGGGCTGGCGCAGAAAATATCCGATGGAGAGGTTCCGGAACTTCTTATGAATAAAAGGGTTGTTACTCTTGACCTTGCAGCTATGATTGCCGGAACGAAATACAGGGGTGAATTCGAACAGCGCCTGAAGAGGGCAATGAACGAAATTAAACAGGCAAAAAACAAAATAATATTGTTTATTGATGAACTGCATACCGTAATAGGAGCAGGTGCAGCCGAAGGCGCTATGGATGCGTCGAATATCCTTAAACCCGCACTCTCCCGTGGGCTTATGCAATGCGTAGGGGCTACAACTCTGGACGAATACAGAAAAAACATAGAAAATGACGCCGCATTGGCAAGAAGGTTTCAGCAGGTAGTTGTAGATCCGCCTACGGTTGATGAAACAATACAGATACTTAAAGGATTGAGGGACAGGTATGAGACCCACCACCGTGTTAAGTTTTCAGATGAGTCTCTTGAGTCGGCCGCTCAACTGTCACAAAGATTTATAACCGACAGGTTCCTTCCTGATAAAGCTATTGATGTGCTGGATGAGGCCGGCTCCAGCGCCCGCCTCAGGATGACAAGACTTCCCGATGACATCAAAATGATGGAAGACGAAAAAGCCTCTGTAACAAAAGAGAAAAAAGCGGCTATCGCTTCGCAGGAATACGAAAAGGCAGCCCAGTTAAGAGATGAAGAGAAAAAGCTTGAAGAAAAGATAAGAAAAGAAAAGCAAAAATGGGAAAGCAGTGTTCATGACGGGAAAAACACAGTCGGTTCGGACGAGATAGCCAAAATTATATCTGAATGGACAGGTATTCCGGTTAAAAAGATGACTGAAACAGAGCAGAAAAGGCTTCTTAATATGGAGGAAGAGCTGCACAGAAGAATAGTAGGCCAGGATGAGGCGGTTAAAAAGATTTCGCAGGCTATTCGCAGGTCAAGAACCGGTCTGAAAGATGCAAGAAAACCTATAGGCTCTTTCCTTTTTCTCGGTCCTACCGGAGTTGGTAAAACCGAACTTGCAAGAACGCTTTCTGATTATATGTTCGGTGACAAAGATTCTCTTATAAGAATAGATATGAGCGAGTTTATGGAGAAATTTTCCGTTTCCCGCCTTATAGGCGCCCCTCCGGGTTATGTGGGATATGAAGAGGGCGGTTCCCTTACCGAAGAAGTTAGGAGAAAACCCTATTCGGTTGTTCTTCTGGATGAAATAGAGAAAGCCCATCCGGAAGTATTCAATATACTTCTTCAGATTTTTGACAACGGGCAGATTACGGACAACCTGGGCCACAAAGTGGTTTTCAGAAATACTCTGGTGATAATGACTTCGAATCTTGGAGCCAGAGACCTGAAAAGTAAGGGTATGGGCTTCCAGAAAGGCGGTGAGGCTGAAATGGACTACAGCCAGATAAAAGAGAAGATACTTGAAGAATCTAAAAAAACTTTCCGCCCTGAATTTATAAACCGCCTGGATGAGATGATAGTTTTTCATCCTCTTCAGAAGGAACATATTATCGATATAGTAAAGATCTTAGCAGATGAACTTAAAGAGCGTTTGAAAAGCCAGAAAATAGAATTGAAATTTACCGATGCATCTCTTGAGTTTCTTGCAGAACAGGGTTTTAACCCCGAATACGGTGCGCGCCCGCTGGAAAGGACTATAAGAAAATATATAGAAGATCCGCTGGCAGAAGAAATGCTTAAGAAAGAACTTGTTCCTCCGGCAAATATAAGCGTAGAATTAAAAGACGGAAAGATTCACTTCAAGCAGAGCAGGAAGAGTTAACCCTGTCCGTACTCAATAGATTTTTCAGCCGGGTAAAGGCCGGCCGGATATTTTTATGAAGATAAAAGGTAAGAAAAGAGTCTTTTTCATAATCATAGTCTTTCTGCTGACAATTACAGCCGGAGCCTACCTGTATGTTCAGAGCAGGGAATTTAATGAACATCTTAAATCTATTATAAAAACAACACTTTCAGATTACGCAGGAAGGGAAGTGAAAGTCGAAAGAATAAGTACGGATATATTTAACCGGACTATAATTTCAGGTGTCCGGATAATGGATGATGAGAGAAAAAAAGAGCTTATAAGCATAAACAGGATCAAACTCAGTTATTCTCTTATAGAGCTTTTTAGAAATATACGGGATCCCGAAAGGATTATAAGCAGTGTGACCTTTTACGGACCGTCTATAACCATTGATGCTACAGGAGAAAAGCCCAAAATTCCCGGTCTTGAAAAAATGAATTCCGGAGGTGAAAGCAAAGGGCTTCCTTCCTGGACACTTCGGGTTGTCAGGGGGAATGCTCATATTCTGCTTCCCGGAGAAGTGAGTTACCATATAACTTCCTGTAACGGTTCCGTTTTTCTGGGAGGATATCCTGAATTACATTCAAGAACAGAATTCAGAATAGAAGAACTGGACGGTTCGGTAAACGTAAGGGGAGATGTTAATGTAATCAGCGGCGATTTTTCAGGCACTCTGAATCTGAATAAAATAAAAGTAAGCGATCTTCGGGATCTTTTTCCTACGGAAACCGCTCAAGAATTTCCTTCAGCCAATCTGGACGCCTCATTACGTTTCACCGGAAACACGGAAGAAATTAAAAGAAGTATAAGTTCGCTATACCTGTACGGGGACATGCACTTGCGCGCGGCAACATGGAAAGAATTTACTGTTCCGTATGCAAAAGTAAACATATCGCCCCGCCGGCTTCTTGTAGAAGAGGGTTCGGTAGGCTGGAAGAATAACTCGCTTTCAATTCGAGGAACTATAGAAAACTACCTTGTGCTTCCGGATATGGATATACAGCTAGGGGGGACGGTTGATACTTATAGCGCTCTTAAAGAAATAGGAGTAGATGCAGTCCAGGGGATTGCTGAAGTAGAAGGAGAATTTAAAGGTACTGCATATGACCACCGCATATCCGGGTCTGTTTTCATGGAAAAAGCATCCATAGGTAAAAGAAAGGTTTCAAAAATAGAAATTGATTTGAATTATAAAGAGGATGTGCTTCAAATACTTTCCGGCGAATTTGAGGCTGCCGGAGGCAGGCTTTTGGTGTCCGGGAGTTTAAGTGCATCTGAAGAAATCGATGTGAGAGGAAGAATAGAAAACATGGCGCTTATGGATATTGCCCTGGAAGATGCGCTTAAAGGCAGTGTTGACGGAGATATAAGTATGTCCGGTTCCTGGGAAGACCCTTTTGCAGAAATCGATTTTTCATTTATGGGAGTCTCTGCGGGATACAAGGACTTTGGTGATATTTCATTGAAAGCTGAGTATTCATCCGGTCGTATTTCACTGGACGGTTTTTCTCTTGACGGTAAATACTCCCTGTCCGGTTCGTCGTTTTACGATACTCAGTCAAAGACGTTGTCAGAAATAAATGCATCCATTAACTCCTCTGAAGGAGAAGGACTTAATGTGCAAGGAGAGATACAGATGTCCCCTGCCAGAACTTCCCTGCGTTTTAAAGGAGAAAACATATTTGCAGGAGACCTGCCTGTTTTAAGGGATATTTACAGCAGCGGCAGCGGAACCTTCGGTTTTGACGGTTCTCTTGAGACGGAACCGGGAAAACTATTTATTGAATCATCAGTAACGACCCGTAATTTCAGATTAGATGATGTGTTGTATTCTCTTGACGGAGAACTTTCAGCCCTGCTTAAAGACAACGGCAAGAGATTTTACAATGCGCGCATAAACAACTTGAATGATTACCTGAAAGGCATGGTTGAGCTGGAATTTTCAGATGGTAAATACAGGTTGGGCAGGGCGTCTGCAGATTTCAGCAGAGCGGATCTTGCTCAGCTCGCTGTATTGCTTGGGAGTCCCGAAATAATTACCGGCGGATATATGCGGGGATATGCAGAATACAGTGAAGATAAAAGAAGGGGGGAAGTTGAGATCGAACGGCCCTCTTTTTACGGAAGTGAATTTGACTCGGCGCGCACCCGGCTTTCTTTTGCGGGGAATGCAGTTAACCTGGTTTCGATGGTTCTTGAAAGCGGTCCGGGCAGAGCTGAGTTTACCGGAGAAGTATACCCCGAACAGAACATTAATATGTTTGTCAGCAACTTTGATTTATATGACAGAATTATGTCGTTTACGGGAAAATACAGCGGAGCCTGGAGCAGCATATACAATTTTACTGCGTCAGCTGAGGATATAGTTATCGACGGCTGGGAATTTGACGATATTGAACTCTCGGGTGAATCCGATGAAAAAGAATTTAAAATAAATTTTGAAAGCAAGCCTTCTATTACTGCATCGCTTACTGCAGGAAGCGGGCCTGAAGGTAAACTTTCGGGAAATATAGATATAAAAGATATTGATGCGTCTGCCGTTGCAGATACTGCCGGGCTGTCTCACGAAATTTCCGGAGCGCTTAACGGTAAAGTAGAAATATCAGGTACAAAAAGGGTTCCTGAATTTTCTTATACGAGCCGCCTGAGTGATGGGCGTTTTGAAGGTGTATCGATCAGTCTTGAATCGTACGGGCATTACAGCCCGGGTATTTTGAGGCTGGATGAGATAAAAGGAAGTATTGGTGAAAATGGAAATCTCTCTGCATCTGGGAGTTATGAAAACGAAAAATTGGATTTTAGCTATTCAGTTAAAAACTTCTCCGTGCCGGAACATCTTAAAGATAATATAAGTGCTCTGATTGACATTGAAGGGAATATAGGCGGCTCACGGAATGATATCAAGATTGATTACAATAAACAGGCAAGAGATATCAAGACGGCAGGCCTTTCGGCAAAAAGTTTCTCTTCCCATGGCAGGTACTCCGGTAAAGAATTAATTATTGAATCCGGAAGAATCGGTTTTGATACAGGAGCTCTTTCTATATTGTCGGGAACCGTCAGCAGCGGACAGGGAAAAATGCTGGATCTGATTTTGAGTATAAGGCTTGAAAATCTAAGAGCCGGCCCGGCAGCACTTCTGGGCCGTGCATCTGTGAAGGGGTATATTAACCCGGAAACCGTTGATTTTAAGGCCGATATATCTCCGGAAACGCTTATTATAAACCGTTACCGGGTGGATAAGCCTTTCACTATACAGAAGTCAGACAGGAAGATACAGTTAAGAGCCCGCGAAGGCATTGAGTCCGATATAAAATTACTTCCGGATAGCGCAATAGAAATTGAAAGTATAAGAATGCGTCATGCAGATGTCCGCCTGGCCGGGGATGGATTTTACAGCAACGGAAGTTTTAACGGGTCATTTGAAGGCCGGGGCATAGAGATTAATAATATCATGCGGCTGTTAAACAGTGAATCGGACATTAAAGGCCGAGCAGCAATAAATATACAATTAAATGCTGATGATTCTGGTTTAAAGGCTTCCGGAAATATAAATATTCCTGAACTTTCTTACAGGGAACTTGAACTCAATAATATAAATAGCCGTTTTACATATGACAGTGGTGAAGTATATCTGGAGGAAACACATATCAGAGATCCGCGTTATATAGACCTTTCTGCGGCAGGTAAACTTGGCGACGATTCTGATTTTGAAATAAAAATAAACAGATTATCCCTTTCTGTTCTGGAAAGCATTTCAAGAGAGATAACGCATACATCAGGATATTTTCAGGGAGAATTTGCTGTTAAAGGTGAAATGTCAGATCCGCGTATAGAAGGTTACGCAGAACTTGTAGGAGGCAGCCTAAGGGGAGAGAGCCTTTTTGATGAAATAAGTCGTATAAACTGTAGGATATCAGCTGATGGGTCAAGGCTTGTGGTTGAGAATATGAAGGCGCGCTGGGCTCCGGGCTCTGTAAGCGCAGAAGGGTATATGGATTTTTCTTCTTCGCCTTTTGAAGTAGACATTCTTGTGAATACCGAAGGCGACAGGGGGGTGAATATAAGGGTTCCGTATCTTGATATTCCGCAAAGCGCTATATTCGGCAGACAGTTGAATCTTCCCTCACAGGGCGAACCTTCTGGGAGTTTCAGGTTTTATACAGAAGGAGAAGAAAAACATATTAAAGGTGACATACTTCTTTCAAATGCGCATTTTACATATCCGCCGGCTCAGGAAATACAGGCTCCCGAGACCCCCGATGCTTCCTTTCTGGATGAAGTATATCTTAAAATTAAGCTTACGGCCGGAAGGGCAGTTTGGTATGAGAATACATTTGCCCGGGCCCGGGCAAGCGGGAGTTTGATATTTGAAAAGGAACCATCAGGGCCTCTGCTTGTTAACGGAGTTATGCATTCCGACCAGGGAAATGTTAATTTTTTTAACCGGGACTTCCGGGTGAGAGAAGTGCGCGTTATATTTGAAGACGGAAGGGAATACATAGAAGGTACTGCAGCTACAACGGTTAGGCGCAGGATCGATGATGATATTCCCGAAGACGATGAGATTGAAATGCGTATATCACGCAGCCGTATTGCTGATATGGAGCCTCAGTTCTCATCTGCAAGATTCGCGGAGATAACAACTTCCAGGGAAGCAACGGAACTGGCTATGGCCGGTGCGCGCCTTGAAGATTTAACGTCAGAAGAGCGTAATATGCTTATGAGAAGAGAACTCCTGCGAGCAATTGATGCAAACCTTACTTCCCCTCTTGTCCAGAATATACTACGGCAGGCAGATATTGTTGATGTGGCGAAAGTCGATATTAAATTTGAAGAAGACCCGGAACTTGAAGCCCTGCAGCTTAGAGGGGCAGGATTGCGGCTAGGCCGTCATTTGACGGACAGGTTTTATATGGGGTACTACATTGAATACGGTGCGGCTATACATAACCCTTTGAGGCTTTCTCATGAATTAGATATGTCCTATCGTATGAGAGAAAGTCAGTTTTTGAGAGGGAGGATTTCAGACGAAGAGCAATTTCTGGGAATAGAACAGAGGTTCAGATTCTAAACTAATGAAAAGAAGAGATTTTTTAAAAACGTCGCTTGCAGCAGCTGTCTCTCTGGGAGGCGGTAATATTTTTAAGTTTTTGCGCCAAATCAAAGCCGGTCCTGATTCAGAAAATAAAAATATGCCTTTAAGGCAACTTGGAAAGACAGGGCACAAAGTAAGTATCTTTAGTCTTGGGGGAGAATCCGCTGTAGAGAACAGAAGAAACAGGAAAAAAGCTGTAGACTTGATAAACAGGGCTATAGACGGTGGTGTAAACTATATTGATACGGCGCCTTCATACGGCGCCGGAGGCAGTGAAGAAAATATAGGACAGGTTATGAAATCGCGGAGAGGGGAAGTTTTTCTTGCTACGAAAACCCATATGAGAACTTATGATGGAACAATGCGTCTTCTTGAACAGAGTTTAAACCGCTTAAATACCGACTTTCTTGATCTTTACCAGCTTCATAATGTGCGTACGGATGAAGACCTTGAAAGAATATTTTCTCCGGGAGGCGCGCTGGAGGCACTTGTAAAATTAAAGGATGAGGGAGTAATAAAGAATACAGGAATTACCGGTCACAGAAGTCCTGAAGTGCTTTTGAATGGAATAGAAAAGTATGATTTTGACTGTATACTGCTTACTTTAAACGCTGCTGATATACATTACAAACCTTTCCAGAAAGATCTGCTGTTAAGAGCCTTAGAAAAAGATATGGGAATAATTGCAATGAAAATTACAGCAAGGGGTAGAATTTTTACACCGGGAGGGTTAACCTCTATGGAAGAGGCGCTGGGCTACACTCTTTCATTTCCTGTAAGCACAGCAATAGTAGGTATTTCTAATAAAGAGCAGCTTGAAGAAAACCTCAAAATAGTAAGGAGTTTCAAGCCTCTTAGCGAGGCTGTTCTTAAAGAAATTGAAAGCAAGACAGAACCCTATAAGAGAGAAGGTAATTTTTTTAAATATTACTGGTGATAAAAAACCGTGGGCCTTTTAGCTGCGCAAGGGCATTGACTAAGGGGCCCTTTTTTAGATAGCTTTATTGACGAAACAGCAGCCGGCTTGAAATAAAAATTTTATTAACTATAATTACATACTATGAGAAAGAGGTAAATACAAAAAATCAGAAAAGAGCTGGAAGCAGAAAGGCAGGATATTCTCGAGGCTGTAAAGCGCCTTAAAGAAAAGGAAGAGTCCTATCTTAATGACGAGGTTGGCGACGATCTTGATAAGGCGGCCGGTAACAGTCAGAGAGAACTGCTTTTTTACATATCAGACCACGATCACCAGAGACTGGACGCCATAGAGGATGCTATTCAGAAGATTGATGAAGACAGATTCGGTATATGCGAAACATGCGGAAAGAAAATATCGAATAACCGTTTGAATGCTATCCATTATGCCCGCCTCTGTATGAAGTGCAAGCCCGAGGCGGAAAACAACTCCTGAAAAAGTGGCCGCCGGCGCCGTAGATAAAATAAAAGAAGCAAAAAATTTTCTTTACAGGGATATCTGGCTTGTAAATGTTGCTGCCTATAGCAGGGTTAAAGCTCTATTAATATCAGGGCTTAAGGTCGTGCTAATCACAGCAGGTGACTTCATACACGATAAGTGTGTTCTCAGGGCGTCTTCTATTACCTATTACTTTTTTCTTGCCGTAGTTCCTTTCCTTGCTGTGGCAACTGCTGCAATCAAAGGTTTCGGTATGCAGGATGAGTACGGTGAGACCCTTCTTAACAGGGTTCTTATGAACCCTGAGCTTTCCCGCGAAATAATAAACTACATTGAAAATACCAACCTGGAAACACTGGGACTTTTCGGCGCAATTGCGCTGGTATATATAGCTATACTTCTTCTTTCTAATATAGAAAAGTCTTTTAACGATATGTGGGGGGTAAGGGAACAGCGTCCCTACCTTAGAAAAATAGTCTACTATCTCTTTGCAATAATGGTTGTCCCGGTTTTTATGACAATTATAGTATCTAACGTTACCGGTGTGATGACGGGAGATATGCTTTCAAGCGGAATATGGCACTATGTAGTAGCTTGGCTTGTTCTTACTCTGCTCTATGTCGCCTTCACTAATGAAAAAGTTAAATTCCATGCGGCTCTTTCGGGCGGGCTTTTAGGGTCAATACTCTGGAATCTTGCCTGGATGGGATTTATATTCTATGCGGTAAAAGTAAAACAGTTTGACAGGGTTTACGGCAGTTTTTCCCACATATTTCTTACGTTTCTCTGGGCTTATGTGAGCTGGATGATAGTCCTCCTGGGATCGGAATTTGCCTTTGCAATTCAGAATTTTAAAACATACAGAAAAGAAGGTAAATCCGATAACATAAGCTTTTCTTATAAACAGAAACTTGCTCTTATAATTCTTCACCTTATATACTCAAACTTCAAGGACGGGAAATCACCCCTTTCATCGGATGATATAATAAATACCACCCGCGGCCCCATAAAGATGATAAACGAACTTCTCTACGAACTTGTTAATATGGGGATTCTTGTTGAAAACAAGAAAGACGACAAGCGTTATTACTCTCCTGCCAAGAGTGAAGAGAAGGTTACGGTTCCATATATTATGGAGAAACTCCAGGGTTACGGCATATCAGATATCCCAATGAATAAGGATCCGCGCTTTAACAAGGTGGAGCAAATACTTAAGAAAATAAGAAAAGAGTCCGAAGAGAATTACAGAAACATCAAAGTTTCTGAAATCTAAGCTTATTCTTTTTTTGATTTATTTTTTATAGTCTCGAGCACGCGTATATCCATCTTGTCCATTTCCCGGCCTGTCTCCTTTTTGTTTTGAAACAGGTCGTCAAGGGAGATAAAATAAGTGGGAGTATTTCCGTATTTGGATTTAACCTTGTTTTTAAGTGCCTTGAGCGGTTCGACTCCTGTTATGGAATTTACAAGATGTATCTGCACAGGAGGGACTCCTACCTGGTAGAAATTTCCGGTTTTCTCAAAATAATCTTCTTCTATATTTGAAATGTCAGCGCCAAAATCTTTAAGAGCCTGATAAGTTTTTCTGCTATTTTCCAGTGATGGTTCAATGAGAATATCCAGGTCGTTTGTGAAACGGGGCCGACCGTGATAAATCACGCCGAAACCTCCTATAATACAGTAGTTAACACGCCGGGTGTTGAGGCAGGAAAGAAAGTCTCTGAAATCAGGTTCAATCTTCAATTTTTTGAAAAGCCCGCTTTTGTTATTTTTTTATCAAGCGGCTTGTGCTCTATATTGCGTATCAGGTAATACTGCTCTCTTAAAAACTGGGCGCTGTCCAGTCTCTGGGCGGGAGTAAGGGATAAATCGAACTCAAGGGAATGCCTTTCAAGTTCCTCGAAGGAGCTGCATTTATTCGTGGAAAACTTTTTCCTTTTCATATAATAATTATAGTAAATTTTAAGAGAGAATAAAACTCTAAAGAAAAGCCCCGCTCCGGAAAAATAACCGAAGCGGGGCTTTCTGTAACCTGTAGAATAAGAGTTAGAAACTTATTCC
>PWOI01000187.1 GCA_003557485.1 Elusimicrobiota bacterium
AGTGAAATTGTTTGTTAGCGAATTGTCATGCTAAGCCCGAGGCTAATCGTTCTTGCCGGTGGAACAAAATCATTTTCAGGATCTAAACCTGTCCAGCTTGTAACCGTAAACAGATTTGTGCCGCTTAAAAATAATCTTAATGTGCTTTGGCCCATCCCTACTCTTTCCGCAATTTCCGGAGGAACCGTGTAACCAAACTGCAGATTCTTTAACCTGAGAAAATCTGCATCTTCGACCCATCGGTCAGAAAAACGGTTGTTATTGCCGGGGTCGTCACGTACAGCCCTCGGCATTGTGGTAGATGGATTCTCCGACGTCCAGCGATTCAGCACACTGGTAAGCTGGTTTACTCCATCACTTGCCATACCTTCTCCACTCCAGCGGACATTATTTACTCTTTGAACACCGCCAACTCCCTGGAAGAAAAGGCTCAAATCAAATCCTCGGTAAAACAGATCGATATTGAATCCGTAATAGTAATCGGGAATCGGACTTCCGATTTTGGTTCTGTCATCCGCATCAATCACACCGTCCCCATTCAGGTCTTGATAGTAAATATCTCCGGGAGATTTAATGGATCCCGGCTCTTCATTTTCAGCCAGCCATGCATCCACTTCGGCCTGGTTTTGAAAAATACCACCCTTTTTGTAACCTCTGAAAAAGAACAGTGATTCTCCTTCTTCAACACGCCCCTGGTCTCCCCCAAACGGAGTACCCTCAAACAGATGCAGTACTTCATTATGTACAGTTGTCAGGTTTGCTGAAATATTGTACTGCAGCGGCCCTATAAAATCATTGTAGCCTATTTCAAACTCAAACCCTCTGTTTAACACCTCGGCTATATTAAATGTAGGATTATTCTGAACACCAACCGAAGCGGCAAGAGGAACCGTTTGCAGAATTCCATCGGTTACACGATTGTAATATTCTGCTGTCAGAGATAACCGGTCATTGAATAGCAAACTTTCAATTCCAAAATTGTAGGTTGTTACTACTTCCCAGCTTAAATCTTCAACAGGAAAGTCAGCCAGCCTTGTGGCTCTTCGAATAGTTCCCAGCGGTTCACCCGGCCTTGCACCAAATGCATAGGTAGGGGTATCACCTACACCTGAGATAAAAGCAAAGCGTGCTGTTTCCTGGTTTCCAAGCCGTCCCCAGCCTGCACGTATTCTCAGATCACTAATAAAATCGACATTATCCATAAAGCTTTCAGAACTGACTCTCCAGGAACCTGACACCGATGGAAACGTACCCCATTTGTGCCCAGGTGCAAATCTTGACGTACCATCCCTGCGAACTGTCAAATCGAGATAATAACGGTTATCGAAATTATAACTCAACCGGCCGAGTATCCCCATCAGGGCATCATCCTGGCGCATCGTGAAAGCAGTCGTACTTTCGGGATCTGCCGTCCTTATAACTCCCCATTGATTCGGATCCCGGATAGGTAAAAAAGTGCCTGAGGAGTTTAAAACTCGAACACCATACTCCTGCCGTGAAATATTACCCAACAGATCAATATTATGAGAGCCAAAATTCTCGCGGTAGTTTACACTAAATTCACCGGTGATATTTCTGTTAATATTATTTCTCTCACCATATTCTCCAATTGAACCCGGTTGAAGTGAAGGATCAGGCCCGGAAGCTGTCCAGCTAAACCAATGATCTTCTATGTCCGTAAATGTCTTCCTCAAATTTCGGTTCCAGTCTACATTTAGCGTTCCTCTGAATGCAAGATTCCGAAGTGGCTCCACTTCTATAAACGCACTTCCGATATTTCGGACCAGTTCATATGTTGTATTTTTTGAATGCTGACGAGCAAGAGAGTTTTGTCTTCGTTGCGGTCCCCATAAACTTATTCCCTCTATATCTGTTACCGGAGCAAAACCCATACCTGCAGCATGGGTATTTCCGTGGCCAATCATTTGAAAATATTCGCCTGTCGGATCAAAAACAGGCTGCCATGGCGGTGCAAGGTTTGCCTCTCCCATGCTCACCCCTTGCCTATTATCCAGTGCATCGGCATATACAACACGATAGGTTGCACCTGCCCTCACCATATCAGAGATATTCGATGTTACATTACCGGAAAATGAATATCGTTCAAGCTGATCTCCCATCATTGTACCTTCTGTTCTCGCATATCCGCTGCCAAGATAATATTGAATGGATTCGGTTCCGCCTGAAATACGGGCACTGTAATCTTCGGTTATGGCATCCTGGTTAATCAGTGCATCATGCCAATCCACGGTCGGCATATTTCCAAGATAATCGGCGCTGGCAGGATCAAATACAGATGGAAGCTGGTCGGCCTGATCCGGATTATTGGCATATGCCTGCCGATAGAAATCTGTATATTGCTGCACATTCAGAACATCCATCTGTGATACGTTTTGTATGCCTCTTTGGGCATTAATCTGTACCTGTGGAGCGCCGGTTTGGCCTCTTTTTGTTGTAATCAGGATCACGCCATTCGCACCACGAACACCATATATTGCAGCCGAACTTGCATCTTTCAATACAGAGATCGACTCGATGTCCCCCGGACTGATCAAAGATAAAATATTTACATTACCCCTCAAATCCCGAACGGCAGCAGAAGCCCTTTCAGCACCGGCACCAAATTCGGTAATGGGCACACCGTCAATCACAATAAGCGGGTCTGCAACACCAAATGTGCTGATTCCACGGATTCTGATTTCGGGCCGTTCAAGAGGATTTCCGGAAACGCCTGAAATATGAACTCCTGGTGTTCTACCCTGCAGTGCCAGTTCGGGTGAAACCGATGAACCTCGTTCAAGTAGGTCGGCACTTACTGTTGAAATAGAGCCCGTAATGTCACCGCGCTGGCGTTCGCCGTAACCGATCACAACAACATCATCCAGCAAGGCAATTTCCTGGGCAAG
>PWOI01000110.1 GCA_003557485.1 Elusimicrobiota bacterium
CAACAACCAGTTGCTGAATGTATCCGGTAACTATCAGTTTGTTGCTGATTCCGAAGTTGTGCTTGCCACAGATACGGTTAATGTTACGGTTACCAGCTTTCCGGATTCCGTCAATTCAGAAGTTTCAGAAGAAACATCTCCTGTAAGCCCACTGGCTTACTCAACCTTTACGTTAACCACTTATGTGAGGGATGATTCGGGTACACCCTTAAGCGGACTGGGTTTTTCTGACTTTGAGCTTACTACAGACGGGATAGGGAATATTACTCTTCAAAGTGTCTATGAAGTTGGTGGCGGAACCTACACGCTTACTGCTTATTACGATACCCCGGAGATCATTACTATTACTGCAGAAGCTATGGGTATTGAACTTGGAGCTACAAATTCTGTCACCATACAGGACTCCGGGCTATCGGATTTCAGCGTGGCCCTCGCCCATCCCGGTATGAAAAAATCAGGCGTGCCTTTCGTGCTGGTTATAACCGGGGCACGGGGCCAGGACGGTAATTTCCTGGAAGGCGGAGTAAATATAACTATTGGAAGCAACAGGGAGGGAGAGGGTTTTAATTCGGGAGTAAGCTTTACTTATGGTTCAGCAAACCTTCAAATCCCCCTGGACGATCCAACCGATCATACGCTTACGGTAAATGTTGCAGAGGTTACAACAGGAAACAGACAGGTTGTCGTAGATGTAGGGTACTATATAGAGGGAACAGTTAGCTATGCAGGCCCTGTCACCGACAGGTATCTTGTGGTGGCCTTATGGGAGTCTATCGAAACAATAGGGTCCCAGCCGGTTTATTTTTCAACATATGCCGCACCGGCTGACTGGAGCGAAGGAATTAATTACGAGCTTCTGGGCCTGGATGAAGACGAAACCTATTATTTGGGAGCGACAATGTACAGGGAAAATCCGGACGAAATATGGCCGGACGACCCCTGGTTTATTTATAACAGCGCCGGCGGTTTTGAAGAAGCAGATGCTGTCTTAATGAATACACCCGGAAAAAATATTTCTTTTGCCCTGGACGATACCGCCTATAATCCCTTTGCGCCGCCGGTTATAAAAGGCCTTGCAAGCTATGAAGGCAGCATAACGGGGAGAAATTTTCTGGTTATGGTAACCACCTGCGCCACTTTAGACTCGGATACTGTTTTTACATCTACCTTTTCCCAGCCGACTTCAGGTAACCCGGTCAGTTATGAAATTAGCGGCTGGGAGCTTACCCGGGGCTCTACCTACTACCTTTTATCTACAATGTATACGGGGCCTGTCCCGGATTTTATATTTGCGGACGACCCCTGGTATATATATGAAAACCAGACCGACCCGGAAACTTTTATACCTACTCCTATATACATAACTGAAGACCAAACGTTTATAAATTTCACTCTCGGTGATTATTATCCTAACCCCTTTGCCCCCGAGGCAATTACAGGCGAGATAGGGGAGTATACAGGAGGAGAGGATATTATAGGTAAGAATATAGTAGTAGCCCTCTTTGAGGAGATGGACCTGGACCGGCCCTCTGCTATGTCTACATATACGGTAACCGGCCAATGGCCTATCTATTATGCCCTGACCGATCTGGAAAAGGATACGGATTATTATCTTGTGGCTACGGTTTACGAGGGGGATATGGATGAAGGTGGAATGTATATGGCCGAGAATTTTCCCTGGTTCATATATAACGGAAGAGATGATATTGAAAGCGCCGATGAAATACATTTTACAGGCTATGAAACAAGAAATTTTTCTCTCCGGGAAGACGGTTTGGATAACCCGTTTGCCCCTGCCCTCTACGAGGTATGGGCAATCTCTTTCCACGAAAAAGGGTTTAATGATGAAGGAGAAGAAAGTTATATTTATGAAGTCTCAGTAGAACTCAGGGACAGGGAAGGACAAGCTCAGGAGGTAAAGATATTGGCCCGGAATAGGTGACGGAGAAACCGACTACCATATATTGACTTCAACCACATGGGGAAAGAGCCTGGAATGGAGTACAGACCTCTCTACCGCGACGAAAATAGTATGGGAAACTCCGGACCAATTTCCAACTCCTCCTCTTTTCTATACCCTGGAAGTCACAGACAGCAGCGGCACATATGTGCATAAGGCTACGGTTACGGCAATTATGGGTTTTACGTCAGACCAGCAGCCTGAGCCCAACAGTAATATATTAGATCCTATGATAGGGGATTTCAGCTGGATCGGGGCTGCGGGGGCTGTTGAATATGAATTAAGGCTTATCGACAGGGGTCCGGAGAACGAAGATTGGAAAGATGAGTGGGATAAGGAAAGAATTGAATCGAGCCCGGTCACTTATGACGGGGATCCCTTGACTCCCGGAAACTATTACCAGTACCGTATAAGGGCCAGGGATGGAGAGTATAACTTTTCCGAGCAGTGGTTTCAGTTTTCATTTGAAGCCGAGGCAACCAGGCTTATCCTGGTTGCTCCCGGGCAGGAGTTTAACCCCAATGCCGATGCCGGTAAGATTGGGGATACCCAAACTATGCAGGTGGGCTCCACTTTTACAGTTACGGCATATGCTGTAAACAGGATAGGGGCGATAGATCAGAATTTTGACGGAGAGATCTATTTAAGCTGGGAGGAAGGGATAATAAATTCAACTGTCTCTGCAGTAAACGGAGCGGCCGAATTTGAAGTGGATATAGATGTCGCGAATGATTATATTCTGAAAGCTACTGCAATTGCCCTTGAAGAAGATTCTTCGGAAATAAGAATGCGGCAGATCCCGGACAGGGATCATTCAACAGTCGCCTTAAACACCGACCCGGTCAGTCCCAAGGCTTATTCCACGTTCACCTTTACTGTGGATGTGAAAGACGAAACAGATAACTATATAAGCGGTTTGAGCCCTTCTGACTTTAATATAACTAA
>PWOI01000018.1 GCA_003557485.1 Elusimicrobiota bacterium
ATGCCGAACTCTATGCCGGTTGCGTTTCCGGAGCTGTTGATCTTGAAGAATATCTATCAATCGTAAAAAAGGCCGGTTTCAAAAACCTGAAAGTTCAAAAGCAGAAAGAAATCAACCTGCCGGATAATATCCTGAAATCTGTATTCGATGTGAAGGAAATATCAGATTTCAGGAATTCTGAACGCGGTATCTACAGCATTACGCTTGTTGCAGAGAAAGAGCTGTAAAACAATCAGTTTTTAAAAAGGAACGGGAACCCAGGCGCTGGTTTCAAAAATTTCTATGTAGTAAAACAGCACAATCAGGAATGTCCCCATCACAATAGCGGCCGCCGGCGGATCGAAATGAGTATCGGCATGAGCATAAAAAATGCGTTGGATCAATTCACCGAAAACAGCGGCGATTAACCCAAAAAATGCACCAATCATCAGCATTCCGCCAAGTGCCTGCCCCTCAAAAACGCCTCCAGTTGCAGCAACAATCGCTGTACTGCCAACCAAAGCAATGTGGTGCGTTACAGGAATTCTTTCAACTCCGAGATTTAAAAACAGCAGAGATGCTGCACTGATTCCAAAAGGCAGAAATACACTTCCCGTTTCGTAGGTAATGTAGGCAGCAAGAATACCCACCACTATACCAAGTGAAACAATATCCAGCCACTTGTACTGGTGGCCTAGCCAGGGCTCAACCAGAAGGCGTTCCGATTTTTTGCTTTTTTTCTCAGCCCGTTCGAACGGCTTCATATTCAGCCGGCCTTTTTTGGCTTTTCCGAGCAGCGGATATTTAAAAATGAGCCTGTGAGCAACGGCAGAAAGTACAACCCCAACTGCAATCGGGTCCCACGGCAGTGAAAATGCAACTGAAATTGTGGTGATCCAGTATCCCAGTATTCCAAACAAACCGCCCACAATCAAAACATCGGGTTTGGGACCGAATGCAAAAATTATATTTTTAGCTTCTCCATAAGGAAAACCTGTATTCATATCCCCTTTTTTTGCAGCATATGCCGATGCGGCAGCCCCGGCAGCAAAACTGATATGAGGCCCGAAAACAGGGCCAAAAGCAATTTTTGATGTAATTGCTGCAGAGTCGAGTGCGTCAGGATCGAGGCCTATTAAACCGGATAAATCACCGCTTAATATCCTTACGCCTTCACCAACAATCACAAAAAAGCCTGTGAATACAAATGCCGGAAGTGCTCCGATTGCCGCTCCAAATGCACCGCCTGCAAAAGCGGCGAGAATCATTCCAAGCCACCATAATTCTGATAATTCTGCCATAAGTCCCCTGTTTGTTAGCTGTAAAATTTCTGTGAATCAAAAATATAATAGCAGAAATAAATGTAAAAATGCAATTAAGAAACCAGAAACCGTATTATCGAATGGATGGATAACCTCCGGCAATTCCATTTTTGGAGAACACTATCTGCCAGAGCTGATTTCTTCTTGCACGGAATGTGCCGGCACAGGAGAGCAGATAATACTTCCACATTCGGTAGAATTTATCATCGTAAAGAGGTTTTAAGTGATTCCAGGCATTATCGAAATTTTTGAACCAGGCCATCAGTGTCTTGTCGTAGTCGGCGCCGAAATTGTGCCAGTCTTCTATCACAAACCGCATCTCAATAGCCGCCCCAATCTGTTTGATTGAAGGAATCATACCATTTGGAAAAATATATTTGTTTATCCAACGGTCGGTTGTAATTCTCGACACATTTCCCCCAATCGTGTGCAGCAAAAACAGGCCCTCATCTTTAAGCAACCGGTAAGCCACCTTCATAAACGTCTTGTAATTTTTATAGCCAACATGTTCAAACATTCCTACGGATGCAATCCGGTCGAACCGTTTCCCGTTTCCAAGCAGTTCATCGGCATCCAGTTCTCGGTAATCCTGAAGGAGAATTTTTGCGTTCATCCCCCTGCAAAACTCTCTGGCCAATTCTGCCTGCTCTTTGGATACGGTAATTCCCACTACTTGCACATCATACCGTTCCGCCGCAAATTGACAGAGACTTCCCCAACCGCAGCCAATATCGAGCAGGGTCATTCCCGGTTTTAGTTGAAGCTTTTTACAGATGAGATCAAGTTTTGCTTCCTGGGCATCATTAAGGCTGTTGGCACTTTTCCAGTATCCGCAGGAATAGACCATCCGTTGATCCAGCATAGTTTTAAACAATGTATTTCCCAAGTCGTAATGCTTTTCGCCAATTTCAAATGCTTTCGATTTTCGGCCTGCATTAAAAATGGTTGCATATAGAATGTGGGGCAACAACCTCCAGTTACGAGCTTTTTCATCCAGGGAAACTCTTAAAATGCGGGCAAAAAATTGGTCCAGTTTGGGGGTATCCCACCAGCCGGCCATATACGCTTCACCCAGCCCGAGCGAACCGCACCGCAACACTTCTCTATATAAGGCGGGATTTTTTATCTGAATATCAGCATCTCCTTCTCCGTTGATCTTTATTCCGGCGGTTTCTAACAAAGACTGGATTATGTTTTCCATGCGATTCATAACTCCAATGGTTTTTGAATTGCATATTCTGGTAAGAAAAATGATGCACCACTAACTGCTAAACACCTGGTCTTTATAAAATGTAACGGTTCCGGATAAACCGCAATACCCTGAAGCTATTCTGAATAAAAATCTTAATTGAAAAAATTTTTAACAGCACGTTTCCAATAGTTCAACAGAGAGACCGGAAAGCATTGAAGACAATTCTCTGATTCCATCCGGGTTGAGGCAGTAGCAGGTTTTCACTCCTTCTACTTCTCCGGTAATCAGCTCGGCTTTTTTCAGGGCTTTCAGGTGTTGTGATACGGTGGATTGAGCCAGGGGAAGCTGATCGCTGATATCTCCGCATATACAGGTCTTTTTTTCAGAAAGAATTTTTAAAATTGCAATGCG
>PWOI01000201.1 GCA_003557485.1 Elusimicrobiota bacterium
CATTGTGTTAAGATTTAAAACCCCTTATCTTAATTTGGTCTGTGAGGGACTGTAGCTCAGTTGGTAGAGCAACGGACTGAAAATCCGTGTGTCGGCGGTTCGATTCCGCCCGGTCCCACACATTATTAAAGCCCTGTGAGACAATTAGTTATGATCTTGCAGGGCTTTTTTATTCTGTATTTATTGCTCTCAGATTTCAAAATGGGGACAGGCGGGGGACAGTCGAATATATTTTAATTCCTTACTGATAAGCACATTTTGCACTTCTCTATTTATGATGGGATACTGATTTACTTTAGTACTCAACACCAATATCTCGCAAACCCTTCAATACTTCTGGATGTGGTTCATACCCTGGTCTTGTATCATAAATCATAATTATTTGCTGAATCTGTTCTCGTGCCAGTACATTATTCGAGTTAATCTTTAGTACTTCGGTAAATTGAATGAGCGCTTTATTCATCCGCACACTCATTTCATTTTCATCGGCAATAAATCTACTCATAAAATAAAGCCCATAATTGAGATATGTTTTCTCTAACAATGGGTTAATGTCCAGGGCTTTGATATTTACATTTCCGAGCAGAGATAATGATCTTTCGTATTCATGTTTATCTATCAGATTACTAACAACACTAACAAGTGATTCATAAACAGGTTCACTATCATTTACAGCTTCTTTGCTGTGAGCTATTGCTAAACACCCATCGACTATTCTTCTAATTTGATGTTCTTCCCATTGTTCCAATTGAGGCGCTCCATCTGGGAATAGTTTTATTGTCTCTTGTAAAGTGCAACTACAATAAACATTTGAAGTAAAATTATTCAACCCTTGCTCTTGTGAGTTGTTAGAACAAGAAAACATGAAAGCACTAATTTCCTCTTGAATCCATTGTCCATGTTTTTCCTGTGCGATAGAATTTTCAAAGAATAAAAATGTGGCCCATATTATAATTCCGAATTTAAAAAAATCATTAAGTGATCTGAGATATTCTTTCATTCTATTGATTCGTAGTTTCATTACAGTCTTTAGCTTTCCCATTTACATTCATACACATCCATCAGCGACGTGCTTTTCAGTTTCCCGCTGGCCTTCCATCGCATCACCGTTCGCGGGGTCACGCCCAGCATCTGTGCGGCCTGTGCGTTGGTTAGCTCCACAAGATTTGCCCGGCGGTCTGCTTTGAGGCGGTCAACCCTATCCTGCGTGTACCTGATAGTCTGTCGCAATTCACGCTCGAGTTGACGGAAAATCTCAAGCACCTGCTCAGCTTTTGCTATGGTTTGATCGATCGTGCTCATTGCTTTTAATTGCTGTAATTAAATGTTGATGCTGTTTCCCTGAATACGGTTTCGTAGTGATACTTCTCTTCCGCTGAATAGGTGCATGTCATTGTCCACATTATTAATTCATCAGAAGAAAAGTTGTAGAAGAAATAGTATATCGAATTGTAAAACTGCTTTTGTCCATGAACCAAAAACACTGCGTTTAAAATGTCGGGATGGTTATCGGATTCAAAGTTCTCAACTTTTTCAATGTCAACTCTTTGGCCTAAAGCTCCGGCCAATATTTCCCGCTGATAATGAATCATTCTTTGTCCATCCATATCAGATCTTCTAATTACATCAACGTTTATCAAAATACTGGGGTTTATACCTGTTGGCGATGTCCGATATGCCATTAAAAAATCTTCCGAAACCATTCCCCTAAATTCTTCAGGTATTTCAAACAGATCGAAACCATCAGGTACCATATAGCTGATCCCGTATTCTGATGATGTGTATAATTGCTGCCCATTTACAGATTCTATACTCAAATAACATATCACTAAAGCACCGATAATTTTGATAAATTTCATTTATCCACCTCTTTCTTGATGTTGATTGATTTTATTAAGCTTCTTATATGTAAATCAGTTTCAAATATCCGGTACCACTCAGGCTCTTTTATAAACTCAATCCATAGTTCATCGATTTCTTCCTGAGTTAACCCGCCGCGTATATATTGATCAATCCGCTTCATCATATCAATTATCCTTTCCTCTTTCATGTAGGCAATTGTTTAAAATAGAGTGCTGCAACAGTCAATCACAGCACCCATAATTCAAATTGAAAAGTGTGCTCAATCACTTCTCAATCTTTTATTTTTGTTCTCTACCTATATGAACCCGTTTTTTCCAATTCCTTACAAAAATAATTCTGAAATTTCGTTTCTAAGCCCCGATCTCTTTCCACTTATGCAGCTTAACTCCTTATTTTACTCCTTTTAGAGCGTGTGTTTACAAATAAAAATAGTTTTGTGATAGATCCGGGGATCTCATGCCAGGTACCTCAGCCATGCCAAAAGCCCCCGGGAAAACGGTGGCATTTGTCTGTCATAAATCGTGCTATGCTGGGGTGAGGCAAAAAGCGGGTAAGGCTCGCTATTTGCTCTTTGTATCCAAGCTGGCATCCCTGGTAAAAGGCTGCTGAACTGCACAGCCATTTTCCCGTATTCTGTTTTTCCCTGTATTAGCGGACGGGGGCAAAAGG
Organism: Elusimicrobiota bacterium; assembly: GCA_003557485.1. Classification (GTDB taxonomy): domain Bacteria; phylum CG03; class SLGR01; order SLGR01; family PWQF01; genus PWMP01. The sequence goes on from PWOI01000201.1 coordinate 2,533, forward strand.
CTGAAAAGCCCAGCCCTTTGCTCTTCGTACCCACGTTCTGAGGCTGGCACTAAAAAGCCCGGGATGTGGGCTATTTAGTCCAGGGTAGGTACATTCATGTATCTGCGTACTGTGAGGCAAAAGCCGGTACTGCTGGCATTTGCATTCTGACCCTTTGTTAGCTTGCGGATAGTTCACAGAGCGCTTCGTTCACGCCTTCGGTTACATAATCGCGCGGCAATTATACAACAGCGCTAACGGTGCAAACAAAATGGCAGGCAAACAACCTTCCATTTTGTCAGCTCCTAAAAACAGGCGCAGTCGTATAATAGCGATTATCGTAAAGTTGCGGTGCACCTGCTGCCTAAGCGGGCG
>PWOI01000182.1 GCA_003557485.1 Elusimicrobiota bacterium
CGGCCTATGTCTCGGTATACTGCTCAAAACTGAGTGAGAGGGCCGCGCTTCTGACCAAGTTGGGGAAGGGACATTTTTCTTCGTTTATCGAGACAGAACTTCAGAGAAGCGGAGTAAATACCGAGTATGTAAAATTTACAGAAAAAGATGACACTTCTGTCGCTTTCTTTACTCATACGCCTACTCATCCCGACTTCCAGAGCATGCACTCGGCAGATATGCAGCTGAGCATAAAGGATGTTTCAAGTGAGGTGGTGGAACGCGCCGATATAGTCTATACTTCCCTTTCTTCGCTTGTTGAAGAACCAGCCCGTTCCGCTATAAGAAAGGTCTTAAGACTTGCCAAACGGACCGGTAAAATTACCGCTATTGACCCTAACTTTCATCCTAAAGTCTGGGAAGACCGTGAAGAGGGAATCGAGATACTGGCCCAGATATGTGACGGAGTGAGCATAGTGAAGCCTTCACTGGGCGACGCAAGGCATCTTTTTGATTACAATATGCCCGAGGAAGAACTTGTCGGACTCTGTATAGATACTTTCCACGAATGGGGAGCTAAGATTGTTGTTCTCACAGCCGGCGGAAAATATGTTGTTATCTCCGAGGACGGCGGTGAAACCGTAAGGGTGGATAACCTCTCAGAAATCAATATAGTAGACGCTACCGGCGGCGGCAGGGCTTTTATGTCAGGATTTCTTGTAGCTTATCACGATAAGCTGCCTTACGAAAAATGTGTTCTTTTCGGCCACCATGTCGCTTCACTTGCCCTTAGTTCCATAGGCCCTTTCCCTAAACATATTTCCAGGAAGGAAATATACGAAAACATACTTAAGATTTCCTGAATAAAATGAAAGACAGAATGAAGATACTTATGGTCGCTTCCGAGGCTGTTCCTTTTATAAAAGCCGGCGGCCTTTCTGATGTCGTGGGATCTCTTTCCGGCGCGCTATCAGGGCTGGGACACGAGGTAGCGGTAGTTCTGCCGAAATACAGCGAAATAGATTTTTCAGCCCACAAAATAGAACCTTTTCTTTCTCCCATGAAAGTATGGATGGGCAATACCCGTCATTTCTGTGCGGTGCATAGAGCGGTCCTCTCCGGAGGGGTGACAGCATACTTTATCGAATTTAACGAGTATTTCCAGCGCAACGGCATCTATCACAACGAAAACTTTGAAGACTACGGCGACAATGCGCGCCGGTTTTCTTTTCTCTCAAATGCCGCCCTGAAGCTATGCAGGGAGATTAATTTTAAACCCGACATTGTACACTGCCATGACTGGCAGACCGCCCCTGCAGCTGCTTATCTTAAAATATGGTATGCAAACGACAAACTACTAAAGGATGCAGCCTCTATGCTTACAATCCATAACATAGGTCACCAGGGGGTTTACGGAGGAGAGCATTACGACTATACCGGCCTGGGGTGGGATAACTTCACACAGGATAAGTTTGAGGACTACGGACGCACTAATTTTTTAAAGGGCGGGATACACTATGCCGATATGGTAAACACTGTAAGTCCCAAATACGCATGGGAGACACGCCATACCGATCTTGGAAGCGGACTGCAGGCTTACTTAAACGCAAAAGGGGATAACTATATCGGCATACTTAACGGAGCCGATTACACTGAATGGAACCCTTCTTCGGACCCTCTCATACCAGCCCGGTATTCAGCAACTGATATGAAAGGCAAAGAAAAGTGTAAGAAAGAGCTTCAGAAACGGATGCTCCTTGAAGAAGACCCCGGTAAGGCTGTTATAGGGGTAGTAAGCAGGTTTGCCTACCAGAAAGGCATGGATATACTGGCTTATGTCCTGGAAAAAATACTTAAAGAGATGGAGGTCCAGTTTGTTATCCTGGGAGCGGGAGATAAGGGCCTTGAGCATTATTACGGGGAGCTCCCCAAAAGGTATCCCGGCAGGGTGGGCAGCTACATAGGCTACAGCAACGAACTGGCCCATCTTATAGAGGCCGGAAGCGACTTCTTTGTTATGCCCTCACGGTACGAACCCTGCGGGCTGAACCAGATATACTCTATGAAATACGGGACTCTTCCTATTGTATCCGCCACCGGAGGACTTGACGATACCGTAGAGCAATACGATGAGTCAACGGGGGGAGGTACTGGATTTAAATTCTACGAAGTCACCCCCCACGCCCTTTATTATACCGTGGGCTGGGCCGTAAGCACCTATTACGACCGCAAGCAGCATATGAAAAAAATGATAAAAAAAGCTATGGAAACAGATTTCTCGTGGAAAAGGGAATCTCTCTCATACATTGACGCCTACAAAAAAGCCATTCAAATAAAAAAGAGCCGCTAATAACTAAACTCTTTCTATCCGGAACATCTTCTGTTTCTTTTTGTTCCAACCTATTGGCTATTACATTTTCCTTATGAGCTGGTCTTGCCGCAGTTATATATATTGCTTAGAACATTGAACTCCTTTTGGACTACATTTGTACTCAATAAGGAGTACAATTCCAAATATATAAAAGCAAATTTACCTGAAACCTTAATTTGCGCTTCAAATACTGTAACCTTAAAGAAACATATTGAATATTTGCAGCAGATTTTGTTTCTGAAGGCAAAGGTTGTATAATAAAAATATGAGAGCGATAAAATTCATTATTTTAACCGGAGTTGCCGTTTACGTAATAATGCTTCTCTATTTTATCCTTGGCCAGTCCGGATTTATTTACTTTCCATCGGGCAATATTGTTGCCACCCCCGCAAATGCAGGGCTTGAATATGATGACCTGCGCATAGAGACATCCGACGGCGTTGATATATCGGCCTGGTTTGTTTCTGCGTCAGATCGCCGCGGAACCCTGCTCTTCTGCCACGGCAATGCCGGTAATATATCTCATAGGATAGA
>PWOI01000143.1 GCA_003557485.1 Elusimicrobiota bacterium
ACCTGGGCCAACCCATCCCTGGAGAAGGCAAAACAGGGCTTTATTTCAACAGTTGAAGAGATGAAAACCGGAAATTTCTATTTTGCGGAGAACCGGAAATTTCTAAATTGCCTTGACACAACAACACCCGGTTTTGGGTAACGTCAAGTATTTTGGGTAATTTCCAAATGGGCCCCATTCTTCCAGATACCGTTGAACCTGTTAAATGCCGAAAATAGTATCCTTTCTACACTTGAACGATTCTCAAAACAGTTTATAGGCCTAACTCTTTTTCTTACCTCCCTGAACATTCTCTAAATGGATTCGTTTTTCGGATTTTGACATGATATCTTTCAGGCTCTTCCAAGAATGAAATAAGATATTCAAAATCTTCTTCTATGCATTTTACGGCTTGGGGAACCATGTCCGATACTCCAGGTATCGCCCTGCCGTTGAAAACGGGGAACCTAAATTCTATAATAAATAGTTAGGTTTAACTGTTGATATCACAAAATGAAACTTTATTTCGGGTTAAAAATAAAAAAGCTTTCATATAGAGTTGCTCTAATCACAGCCGGTTTTGCTGCGGCTATCCTTGCTCTGGAAGCCGTATTGGTATTAACCTGGGGGAATGCCCGGGAATCTTTTAAGAATAAAACCCCCGGCTGGGATTATTACCAACAGATATATGAGCCGATAGCTGCTCCCTTAATGAAAAAAATACGTAAAGATGGAATAAGTACTTACGAATTTAACCGCAGGCATTTGTCTTCTTCGCATTCGGATATTTCTTTAAAAGAAAAAAAAGACAGCAACGAGGTGCGCATATTTATTATCGGCGAATCTGTAGCAGATTTTTTTCCTGTAGATGAAGAAATTAAAACTATTTTTGAATCAAGATTTCCGGGTTACAAGGTAAATATTATAAACGCAGGAGCCAGAGCTTATACGAGCGCGCAGATACTCTCTGTAGCTAGAGATATTATGCGCCTTGACCCTGATATTGTGCTGGTTCTTATGGGAAATAATATTTATAGATTTGATTACATAAATAAAAAAATGTGGCGGATTCTGCGAAGCCGCGCCCTGTTAAGATATCTTTATGCCAGGTCCTGGGTATTCCGCATCTGTATCGACAGCATATACTCGGGCACCGCAGACGTCAATTACGGTCTCGAACATTTTAAACAGGATTACGATGAAATAGCAAAGATTTTTAAAGCCAACAACCTGCCCTTTGTGGTTTTCACGCTCCCAAGAAATTACGCGGATTACCCGCCGCAAGGCAGGTACTATATAGAGAGAGAAGAACAGTTTATTCCCTTTGTTCTATACTCCGAGGGAAGATATGAAGATTTACTGAATACAACAGACCCCGCCGGCGACGCTTTCTTATTGTTTCTGAAAGGCAATGCATTAAGGGGCCTGGGGTTATATGAGGAGGCCCGTGAAGCGTATTACCAGGCCGTATACATAGAACTGACCTATGCTGTACACGATATAAATAATTCAATACGCGCAATAGCAGAAAGATATAACGCTATCTTAATAGAAATCGATAAATTATTTGAGGAACTATCCGAAACGGGACTCATAGGAAAAGATTTTTTATTCAGCAGCATTCATTGGTACGCTCCATATTACACTGTTATTGCTGACACAGTTGTGAGAAAGATCAATGAGTTGGAAATATCCGGAATTCCGCCCATAGTTCAAGATAAACTCATACCTGAACTGCCGCCTGATGAATTAAAGAATATGCTGAAATATCATAAAAATCATACTCCGCATCTGCGCTCAGGTGTTATTGTCAGTATGCGCTTAAAACCCCGGCAGGGGGTTTTTTATTTCATGAACCATCTAAGATTCAATACAGATGAATGCATTAGTTTACTGCTGCATAAACCCCCTGGCGAAATTGCAGATTGGTTTTTGAATAGTAAATGGTTTGAAGACATCCCTGATAAAATTGAACCTAACTACCATAAAATTCTGACATACGCGGGAGAGGCGGCCAGGAGGAAGGGAGAACGCAAGATGGCTCTTGATTTCTTCGAGGAATCTTTAAGGAGAAACCCTGAACACTGGGAAACTTATTTTTTTAAATCGCTCGCGCACTTAAGCGGCAGGGACACAGAAGAAGCAGAAAAGAACCTAAACCGCGCTGCGGAACTGAGTGACATTAACATACCTGTTAAGGATATTCTGGGTACAGTATCAGAAGGGTATCACGATTGAGTATCATTTTTTAATTCGGCACCCCGGCCTGGCCTTACCCACGTTTATCATCTATAAAAGACTTAAACCTTATCGTACTGCAAACGAAAGAAACTATGGCCTTATCAAAGAAAATAGGTGCCATCTGGAATACACGAACACATATTATGGGATTCAGTGAGGCTCGTATCCATGTCATCGAAGAAGCAAGAAAAACTTTGGGGCAGATTGAGTTGAAATAAAAGGGCACACTCTGTAACATCTTGTTTAAGGGAAAAAACAAGAAAGGAGTGTGCCTTATGGGAATTGTAGTAAAAGATGAAGTAGTTGTAAATTTACAGGGAACCGACATCAACAAAATTGAGAGAGAAATAAAGGCCGGTATCCAGGAAACCGGGAAACGGCTTTTATTACAGGCGTTAGAACTGATAGAAAGCCAGACTTTACTCAAGAGGAAAAAATGTGACTGCAGTAAACGTAATTGGCGTAACCGCGGCCGAATTACAAGACAAATCAAAACCATAGCAGGAACGGTAAGTTACAGAAGAGTGAGACTGAAATGCCGGTATTGCGGGAAAGAGAGATATCCGTTGGATGAGGCTTTGAATTTGAGAGAAAACAGCAACATGAGCTTAGGGTTAATTGAGCAGTCTTTGTATTTGGCGACAGATACGG
>PWOI01000071.1 GCA_003557485.1 Elusimicrobiota bacterium
CATTGACGAGGTAGTCAAAAAGTTCCATTGCTCTTTCCTTTTGCTCCATATACAGAAACGCCTGAACATTTCGTATTTCATAAGGTGTGAACGAACCTTTATAGTCCGGTTCAAGGCGTTTGTTAAAATCTTCCCAGTATAGGTCGTAAGTTCTGTCAAGATAAGGCTGAGGAAGCGTTTCAGTCTCTCCGCATACCATTATAGCAACCGAAGTTGATGTAGGGTCAAAATCTCCCAGTTCTGCGCTGCCTGGTATATAGTCAATTCCTTTTTCCACTATTGTTTTAAGCAGAGAACGTGATACGGCCTCTCTAAGGTTTTTCTTTTCGGAAGCCATCCATTCAAGATACTGGTTCTTTTCCAGTATTTCAGCTATTATGCGGGCATCTTTCCACCCCTTCAGAGCCCAGAAGTTATCCCAGTACGAGTGATTTCCGGGTTCCGGGTAGTAGCCTTCATGGCTGACCGATTCCGGAAGTATTCCGTAAAAAGGAGTTCCCCTGAAACGGTTCAGTGTTCTCTTCTGCCTGATTTTTTCAAGGTAACCCAGAGACTTGAGAACTAGCGGAAACTTTTCTTCAAGAAATTTCCTGTCGCCTGTATACCTGTAATACTGCAGTAACAGGTATATAAGCTGTCCCTGGCTGTCGTACTCTTTTACCGGATTTACTTCATCGCGGGATATTATTACTATTGCAGGAACACGCCCGTCACCATAGAGATAATTTCCGTACCAGTCTATATAGTCCCTAATTTCTTCTTTAAAACCTGTCCTGAGAAGAGCCGCCGAAGTAAGAGCGCCGTCACGTATCCAGGCAGCCTCATAGGCACGGGAGCCGGGCTGTATGGCAGGCCCGTCCTTGTTTATCAGAATGTAGGCAAGATTAGCCTTAAAAGTATCGGTAAGTTCCCGGTCCGGTATATCTATATCTATCCGGTTGACTTTTTCTTTCCAAAAATTTTTCTGAAAATCAACAATTCTGTCAAATTCTTTACCGAAATCTTCTCCGCGAAAATTTATATCATAATCCTCATAAAGAGCGTAAGCGGTGTAGAAATCCTTTTTTTCTCCGGACTCAAGGCTGAATTCATACTCTATTGCTCCGGAAGCAAAACCGGAAAGGTCGTTAAGAGACTCTCTTTCCGGAAGCTTTCCCTTTCTAAGAAAGGAAGTTATATCTCCCTCCCCGTAAAAGGCCGCGCCGCACCTGTAAGGGCGGCTCAAAGGAATTATAGTATATTCATTAACTTTAATGGCGCCGGGAGAAGATGTGATATTATGTATCCGGCTGTATCCTCCCCATTGCCAAGGCGGATTAAGTTCAAAAGGACGGAAGGCCAGGTAAAGACTTCCTGAGACAGGTTCTCCTGCAGTATTAATAACCCGGTAGCGCAGGTAGGTTACAGCTTTTTCTTTTTCGCCTCCGGCAACTGCTGTTACTTCAAGGGAAATATCGTCGCTCTTCCAGGCAGCTTCCGGTATAGGTAAATACCCTTCTTTGAGAGTCTGGCTTAGTTTGACATCCGCACGTGTAATAAGCCTATCGCCGCTGTAGATAAAAGGGCTGACCGAAAAACTCTTATACGGCTCAAGGGAGCCATCCTCATAAAAAAGGCTCTCTTTAAATTCTCCTCTGCCAAGGCCGACCACAGTCCAGAAGCCCTGCTTCGGATATATCCAGTATGGGAAAAAGCCGTCCGGCTCTATTGACGCAAGGTACTCATAATAATCCTCGTGGGATTTCCTGCGCAGGCCGCTGATTTTTTCTTCAAGGGCTTCTTGACTCCAGGAAAGAATAACTCTTCCGTTCAGAGACGGCCTCTCTTTATCAGCTTTACTGACGGACAGTTTAACAGTATTAAATCCCCCTTTAATAAAATCTCCTATATATATTTTACGGCGCGCAATATCTTTTCCGCTGGCAGCGTGTTGCCCGTTAACTGTAAGGGTCCAATCCCCTGTAAGCCGGCTTATTAGAATAAAAGGATTTATATATACAGACAGGTCCGGGGCATAGAAGGCAGAAGTCATTTCTGCAGAATCACCTTCCGCAGTAAAAGGAATATAAATTTTCTCTTTTCCGAAAAGGTCCCATTCTTTCAATTCAATAAGCGCCGGGCGCCCTATGCCCCATGGCTCATCGGAGGTTTTCATTACAATATCATATATTGAAAAACCCCATTTGGTTGCCCGGGTTTTACAGTTAAGTTTTACATACCTGGCCCTTTGTGGCGCAAAATTTACATCGTTTACCCCGCCTTTGCCTGGACGGCGGCTGTATACCTCTTTCCAGTCTTCACCATCGGAGGAAAGCAGTATGCTGTAATCAGATGCGTAAGCATCCTCCCAGTAAATAACAGACCCTGTAAACTTTTTTTCTTCCCTGAAATCAAGAATTATCCACTGGTTGTCCGAAAAAGAGCTTGACCACCTTGTATTGAGATTGCCGTCAACAGCATATTGTCCGGCGTACCCGGGAGACTCATCGGAAGATGTTGTAACTATTATATCCGGTTCTCTTTCTCCGAAATAAAACCTGTCGAGAAAAAGTCTTCCACTGCCTCCCTGTTTCTTTGAGAGTCCCAATTCTATTTTCGCCGCATCCCTCAGAACAGCGTTTCTGTCAGGACCCCAGCCAAACTCGATATCTTTTTCGGTCACTTCTTTTTCCGTCCAGTCACCGGGCGGATAAAAGTCATCCCACACACGGATAAATACGTTTCCTGCTCTATCAATGAGTTTAAACTGAGAGTTTCCTATAATTTCTGTAAAAGCTGATCTTTGAAAACTTGAATGGGCCATCAAAAACCTCCATAATGTAATGATGTTGGCAGAACAAAAGGAGGCCATGATGACCCA
>PWOI01000109.1 GCA_003557485.1 Elusimicrobiota bacterium
CTATCATTTTACTGGCACCTCCTGGGTGGATATTGTTAAAAACCGTTATGGCTTTTTTTATCGTCAATATTTTACCATTTGGAGGTGCCTTTTTCAACTAAGAATCGCTCAACTTAGGTAACATTATTCCCTCCTATAACGTGATAAATATATAGTTTTTCTAACGAATTTTAGAAGATAGTGAGTTTCCTATAATGTCTGTAAAAGTTGATCTTTGAAACTTGAATTGTTTAGATTTTCTTTCGAGGGCGTTGGCAGAACCGTTACTGAAGAGATCTATAAAAAGGTTAAAACTGCGGCGGTTTTTATTTTCAGTCTTTTAGAGTTTTCTTCTCTTTTAGGTATTGAATTTATCGGAAACTTTTAAAATTCGTGTCTTCCCGTATGGTCTTCGTAATATCCCCCGCCTGTTTTGGTATTCATCCAAAAGTCGGCTTCATAATCATAATCCTGGGAAGTAATTGTTCCTTCACCTGTTCCATCCGAGTTAAAAGTTACTTCGCTTATATAAGTATTATTCCTGAGTACTGTTTCACTTTCACCCTTTCCGCCTGATATATAATATTTTCTTCCCCCGCCGCTTAGTATCTCCGCTGAGACTTCCATATCTATAGCTTCGGCAACAGCATATCCTCCCCCGCTAAAAGTAGATCTCCATTCACCGTTTAAAATGCCACCGTTAGTTACAGTAATATCTCCTGTTGTATTGAGCTCTAATTCAAAATCAGGGTTGTTTCCCACAATACTCACGCCCTCCAGTTCCGGAGCATATCCCGGAGCTGCAACCTCCCGGAAATCCCCTTCTATTTCAAAGAAATTAGCCGACAATTCGGCTACTTCCAGTGTTTCCTGAAGATTTTGCAAGTCTGTTAACTCTCCGTCTTCAATGATAGGATTGTTTTCGCCTTCTAGCCAACGCACATAAAAAGTATCGGGCTCAATTTCAACTGTAAAAATACCTTCGGTATCCGGACCCTCGACTTGGGGTATGGAGTAAGCTGGACTCACCTCTGAAAGAGACAAAGATAAATCGCCCAATTCATCGCCGCCGTCAGCATAGCCGCACATCGAAGCAGACATAATAACAGTATAACATACCACCTCTGCCACAGATGTCTCGGCAGTAACGGTGCTTTCTTCTTCGACCTTTTCCTCTAATTCTTCAACTTTCTCCTGTACTGCCGATGGCAGTCCAAAGCGTAACTGGGCAAAATTGACAGATACAACAGAAAAGATTAAACCGATTGTTATTATAAATAACCTGTTTTTGTCTAACATATATCTACCTGAAATAATAGTAAACTCCGAAATTCACTACCCATTCAAAACCATCTACTGTTAATTCAAATTCGTCTTCCTCTAAATTTATAAACGCGGGACCGAAGTCCATTATTAAAGAAATGTTATTTGCTAAATAGTATTCCCCGCCCAAAAAAGGATAGGCGATAAACCCGCTTCCTTCAATATCATCGGAGTTAAAGAGAACATAGTCCAATTCCAGCCCGGCAAACGGAATAAGCTGCGAAGACGGGTTAAAGTTGTAATACCCTCTTGCTCCGTATATCTGGACACCTTTGTCAAATGCTCCTCTTGCTTCTACTGAAATTTCTTCTGTCAGATCACATTTTATTCCAAGGTAAGGATAACCGATACCGAAAGAAAGTTTATCTACAAATTCTCCGGCATGCGCCCCTGCCGAAAAGATAGACAATAAAAAAACTATTTGAAAAATTGTTATTTTTTTCTTCATATTAGTTATGAGCATTTTTCTCTCTTTCTATTGCCACCATAACAATTCATCATAACGCTGTCAAGGGTAGAAGCGCAATTGTGAAAGAAAAAAAGCTTTCCTGATTAGCAACCAGCCCTCTAAAGCAGCATTAACCCCGCAGAGACCAGAAAGAGCTGTATGGCATAAATTATACCCACTGTTTTCTTTACGCTGAAGGTTCTCTAAATAAGGGAGGATGACCTTTCAAAAGGCGCCGTAATACGGCAAGAAACATAAATAACGCTTACTCCTTTTTAGTTTTACCAATACGGAGCATACTCCATTTGGGTTAATTTGTCCCCCCACGGGAAAACCCACTTGCAAGAAATATGAATTAAGTATATTACTAATAGCCCTTACTGCCGATGTCTGCAAATGAAAGACTTAGCTGTTCAAGCGCTCAAAGAGTGCTTTTCCTTAACGTCTCAAACAGCATATTCCTTTCGGGGTATTTTGGCATATAAAAGCCGATACTCGTATAATTATGCGCATACGGGATAAAAGCCGAAAAAATATACTTTAAATATTTCCCAGTATCCTGTTAAACCTGCTGAATACTTTTTTAAGGCTGAAGGTTTCTCCGGTCCTGATTACCGGATATAACGCAGATTGCACTTGATTTTCAAGTGTGATAATATCCTCTGCGCCCAGTCCAAAATTAGTTTTATAGTCTCCGGAATAGTTTTCTTCCTTAAGCTTTCTATGAAACAACCTGAGAAAATCTTTATTCATAAAATTGAATTTTCTCTCTGATATTTTCCATAAGTCATAATAGTCTCTTATAGCGTAATCCAGCCTGGTGATCGAAGCTTTCAATTTCTCAGCAACAGCTTCGTTGAGGCTTAGCGTTAATATATTACCGGATGGAAGCAGCGGCTCACCGGTAAAAGGGTCTTTATAGAAATGATTAACCCTGTTAATTACCGGTTTATCTATTGGATACTGCCGCAACGATATTTCAAGTTTGATATACTCCTCTTTCTCAGTGATTACCGACGGATAACATATATCAAACACATATTGTGTGGACTCGTTAAACCCCTCTCCCTCCGGGTTAGGGCTTTTCAGTTTTATTCTTTCAAGGAACTCCGGCATTTTTGACTTTATCGTTTTCATTGCCCGGGATCTTTTTCCCCTCGTCTCAAGCTCGTTTCCTTTAATATAACTGAAATCCAGGTCTTCACTCAATCTTGTATGGTTAAAATATATTTTATTCAACAGCGTGCCGCCTTTAAAAATAATATTACTGCTCAAGCCTGTATTCAGATTGTTCATTATTAAAGTCAAATAGAAATCCTTTTCAATCAACCTGGGGCTGAACTTATGCTGTTTTGCAACTGCCGGTATTATATCTCTCAGTTTTTCCCTATTCATTGATAATAAGGCCCCACTCCCTGCTAAGTTTTCCTTTGCGGCTTTTGTTCTCCCTGTTAAGCGCAACATAGGTGTTTTCATTTCCGATGTTATTCCTGAGCCTGTTTATCAGTTTCTTCTCCATCCCCGCATTTTCTATAATATATCCCGCTCTTTTCAATACGGCCTTTACAGGGTATTTTACAAGGTAATCAACGAATTTTTCACTGTTAATTTTATTTATATTTTCACTTAATATTTTCCGCATAATATTAAATGAACCCGGAGGGTTATCTACCAGATCCACCAGTGTGCGTTCCCTGTCACTTATTATTATTTCTTCTCCTTCAATATTTATTTTTTTTATGCCGTAGTATTTTTCTTTCAAAATCTTCACCGCTTTATATTCCGTATCTGCTATTACCCTTGTTTTTGATTTTTTTGTATTCAGGACATATACCTTTTGAGGCACCTGCTGGGTAAAGCCCCAGTAATTATACATTGTAAAATATCCTATATAATACGGCACTTCCCCTATCCAGTATTTTGCGGCTATAAATTCATTCGGGGCCCACAACTGATTGGGAGCTGTTATCGGCACAATAAAATATTTACCCTTTTCTATCTGGAGCAGGCGCCCTTTTCTTTTAAGCTTATCCAGAATGTTATCTACTTTCCTTGGATTGTTAAATAGTTTAAGAGTAAAAGCTCTTGTTATAACTTTCTGCTTTTCATACCCGGCCCTTGAAATAAGATAAATTTCATCTTTAGAAAGGCCCTTATAAAAAGAATTTGTTTCCGGTTTATTGTTTTTCATTATAATTACTCTTACTTTTTAAGAGTTACGTCAACAATATACATAATAAGCTACGGGCAGGATTTTGTCAAGTATATGAAAGAAAAAACGCTTTCCTGATTAGCAACCAGCCCTCTAAAGCAGCATTAACCCCGCAGAGACCAGAAAGAGCTGTATGGCATAAATTATAACCACTGTTTTCTTTACGCTGAAGGTTCTCTAAATAAGGGAGGATGCCCTTTCAAAAAGCGCATTAATATTTCAGGACTATTATTAAAAGTTTCGGTTTCTATGACTGCTCCAGTATCTTGGAGATAAACTCCTTAAATTCTTTTTCATATTTCCGGGGCGGAATATTCGGCCCGGGAAACGGAGGCAGTTCCATCTCGCTTTCCATTAATCTTTTAACTATTGTATCCATTGACTGGCGCATTTTAGAGCTTCTGATATAATCCGAATCCGTTTCACTGATATTATTCAGTAAGCTGAGAACTCCGGATAACGATTCATACATCGCTATCCAGTTTATCCACTCAGGCGGCCGGGTTTCTTCAATATCAATATCAAGGAGGAACTTCCACCATTTACCCTGAGAAAGCCGGTACTCTTTTTTTCTTTTACCCGGCCTGCCCTCCAGAACCAGCCCTGACCCTGCAAGGTCTATAAGAGCATCCTGCGTTCCTCTGACGGAGAGTCCTATCGCATCTGCGACCCGGCTGGGATGCCCCCAATCGTGCGTCATAAGATACAGTATACATTCAGCCCTGCTGCCTGTACCCAGCAATGACCTCAGCATAAACCTGATATTAGAGGGTTTTTTAGGATTTGCCTTCTTTGATTTTCCGCTTGCGCTAAAAACCGGCCGGCTTAAAGCGTATTCAGAAAATATATCATCTTCCCCCCCTATAACCGGATAATCTTTATTATCCCTGGTTTTAAATAAAATCTCTTTCTTATCTATGCCTTTATTCCTGCCGCACCTGCTCAAAGACTGCCATTTTCTGCGGTATGATTTTGCCTCTTTCATAAGAATAGCAGCAACAGCCCCTAAAAGAGCCTGCGTCCCGGGATTCCTGCTTTTTATTATCCCCCTCAAGCGCTGGATATCCATAACCCCTCCGTTTTTTATCAGCCAGTCTATAATCTCATCAAAAAGCCTGGGGTCATACCTTGCCGCCTCAAGAGAAAAAACCAGCAGGGCTTCCGGATCCAGTATCCTCTTATATTCCCCGGCCCCGCTGCCGGAGAGGCCCATAGCGGACCACTGCCTCCAGAGCAAATCCAGAACGCCGTCAATAAAGTATTCTCTAAATTCGGTCTGCGACATCGCTGAACCCCAATTCCCTTAATAAATCAACCAGGATAACTTTAAAGCCTTCGGAAACATCATGCGTCATTGCCCATAACGCCGCCGATTCAATCTCACCTGAAGACGGCGATAAGGCCTTTAAATCATCATAATGTTTTCCGGCTCCCTGATCTGCTGCAGCATACAGCTTGAAATGTATTTGATCATACCTCCCGATATAATGAACGCGAAGGCTTTCACCGTATGTACGGGTCTCGACCCTTTCCATTAGCCCCCGGGGCATCCCGAAATCCATCATTGAGGACGGCTCATTGTTTATCCATCTGTCATTCAGATTAAAATCCTTTTTTACTTTTTCCGCTGCCGAAAAAAGCAGAGAACCAAGTGACTCCGCCTTATGCAAAACAGTTTCTCCACTGCTGTTTTTACCGGCAAAAGCAACAATATCAATATCCATAGTAGCGCGGGCAATATAGCCAAGAACACTGAGCGCGGCTCCGCCGCATACAACTATCTCAATACTGCCTGCGCCCGCTTCCTGCAGCTGCTCAGCAAGCGCGCTTAGAATTGTCTCAATATCATTCCTGTTTTGGAACATAGAATACCCTTTATTAATTGATCTATTTCTGTGCATCATCAACCGTTTCAATCTAAAGTTATAATAATATGTTTTAATTAAAAAATCAAGCTATTTTATAGTTTAACTTCAAATTATTTGAAGTTATACTATATTTTCCTGCCAGGCATTTACTCTTTTCAAAATTATACCGGGGAGATCATAGCAGTCTCCGGAATATTCATCCGTTAACCGGTCACCGCAGCAGCATCACCCCTGAGGTAACAAGCAGTAACTGTATAAGATAACTTCTAACCACTGTTTTCTTCACGCTTAAGGTTCTCTAAATAAGGGAGGATGCCCTTTCAAAAGGCGCCTTAATACGGCTATAAACATATCAATGACCGGGGTTTAGCAAAAGAAGTATGCCGTAAGATACCCGGAAGTGATATGAGAAACCATCCGGGATCTGAGTGGTATAAAAGGTCTTATGTGAGAGGCGCCGGCTTAACGGTAGGAGTCCGCGAAGAATTAAATCCGGGGGCGCGGACCGGATCCTTCAGGCCGGCTTTGCAAATGTTTTTTCTTCTTTAATTCAGCTGCCTCAAACTCTGATACAAGCTCCCTGAAAAGGTCTTTTACAGATATTATTTCCCTGACCAGGTGCGCGTTCTTTCCCGCGAAGGCAAACCCCTCATCCATATTTCCCCTGCAGGCCCGGGTAAGGGCAAGGGCGATACAGTAAAAGGCTTTTGAAAAATTGCAGCTCTTGAGACACCGGCAGGGACAGGAGAACTTAACCCTGTGACCTGCTTCTATTCTTTTTAAAAAATCATTTTTTATAACCCGGCCCGGAAGCCCCACAGGGGAGTTTATTATGGCAATATCCTCTTTCCGGCTTTTCAGGTAACTTTCTTTGAAACCCTGCGCGGCGTCGCATTCATAGGTTGCAACAAAACGCGTTCCCATCTGAACCCCGGAGACCCCCGTTTTCAGTATGCGGTATATATCGGCTCCGGAATAAATCCCCCCGGCCGCAATTACAGGGATCCTCTTATCATATTTCTTCTCATACCCGGAGATTATACCGACAACTTCCGGCGCTATTGATTCAAGCTGATACTCAGGCATCTCGAGCTGTTCTTCCGTAAACCCCAGGTGCCCGCCGGCCTCAGGCCCCTCGACAACTACTGCGTCAGGAATATGGGAATATCTTTTATCCCATGAATTAAATATGATCTTCGCGGCCCTGGCGGATGAGACAATCGGGGCAAATTTCGTATGCGAATTTTTCACCGTCCCGGGGCTCACTCCTTCAGGGATCTTAAGGGGAAGCCCCGCGCCTACAAAAACAATATCCACTTTTTCATCGTAAGCGGTTTTAAAAAGCTCGTCGTAGTCGGAAAGGGCGACCATAAGGTTAACCCCGATAACCCCTTCCGTCTTTTCTCTCGTCTTCCTGATTTCCCTTATCAGGCACCGCCTGTTAGCTTTCATAAAACTGGAAAAGAAATCAGTTTCAAGCATCCCTATTCCGGTAGCGGATATCACCCCTATGCCTCCGGCATCGGCTACAGCAGAGGCCAGGGACGACCGTGAGATACCTACACCCATTCCTCCCTGTATTACTGGAAGTTCTGCTCTCAAACCCCCAATACTTAAACTTTTCATTTCTTACCCTCCGCCTTAAGACAGATACTATCTGCCGGACTGCCTTTTCCCGCCGGATCTGGCTGTTTCAACCAGCGGGCGTCTTCCCCGTCTTTTTTCTCTGAATTTTTCCAGGATGACTTCCCCTTCTTCCGAAGATACGGTTACAAAGGAAAATTTCCTGCACATATCCACCCCGGTTATAACCCCGGGCGGGATCCCTGAACTTTCTTCAAGGAAATCAGTTAACCCCTGTTCATTAAGCCCGTCTTTTTTTCCCTTTGCTATAAACAAGCGGATTTCACCTGTTTTACTTTTCCTTTTCTTGGGGATATTTCCGGAAACAGGTTTACTTTCAGGAGGTCTTTTCTTACTTATCCGGGCAGAAGTGATCCTTTTAATTAATCCCATCTTTTTATACTCGGAAGGAGTGACAAAAGTAACCGCGATACCAGTATTTCCGGCCCTGCCTGTCCTTCCTATGCGGTGAACATAGGCATCGGGGTTCTGGGGTATTGAGTAATTTATCACGTGGGTCAGGTTCTCCACGTCAATCCCCCTGGCGGCCACATCAGTGGCAACCAGGACCTGGGTCTGAGCTTTCCTGAACCTCTTGAGGATGCGCTCCCTTTGATTCTGCGATTTATCCCCGTGAAGGCCTTCCGCTTTATATCCCCCGTCTTTGAGTTTTCGGGCCAGGTTATCAACTCCCCTTTTTGTCCGGCAGAATACCAGTCCGTAAAAATCCGGCGTCATATCGATAACCCCGGTCAGGGCTTTTAATTTGTCCCCTGCCTTCACTTCAAAGTATATCTGTTCTATATTCTGTAATGTGACCTCATTTTTAGTTTTTATATGCGTGTAATTTTCATTCATAACCCTTGCGGCCAGGGATTTGATCCTCTTCGGCATTGTAGCGGAAAAAAATAATATATCCTTATTCTTTGAAGTTTTACTCATTATCTTTTCCACATCATCAATAAACCCCATATTCAGCATCTCATCGGCCTCGTCCAGGATAAAGTGCGTTATCCTGCTTATATCAAGCGTGCGCCTTTTGATATGGTCCAGGACTCTCCCGGGAGTCCCTACCACGAAAGACGCCCCTTTTTTCAGATCCCTGATCTGCTTCCCGATAGGCTGCCCCCCGTATATCGGAAAGGCTGAAAAAGACCGGTCCCCTTTTAACGAATTGATCTCTCCGCAGACCTGTATGGCAAGCTCCCGGGTTGGTGTCAGTATCATTACCTGCACGTGATCCCTGTCCTGTCTGAGTTTTTCTATAAGCGGAAGCGCGAAAGCCGCTGTCTTTCCCGTGCCGGTATGGGCCTGTCCGATAAGGTTCCCCTTATCGTTCAGCAAATGCGGGATTATCTGCTCCTGTATTCTGGTGGGCTCCCTGAAACCTCTTCTTGAGATTGCGCTTATTGAATTCTTTTCCAGCCCTAAATTTTCAAATGTTTTCATAAAATTAAAAAGTCCTTTAAATTATTAGTCTATGTATGAAGATTACGGTAGGTTTTCTGCCGGTCCGACTGATCTTTATCGCCTGCGAAAAGGCCCTTTTCTGTAAAGGTCCCGCTTAATCTATATACAACCCTGCCCTTATCCGTATCGCGACCGGATATCTCAACCCAACCCTGTCTCCTAATCCCAGCCTGATATCTCTTTTGCGTATTTCAACGCAGACTCAGCAGAGAAGCTCCTTTTCAATCTCACCGGGACTTAGGTTAAATCAGGTTTTAGGTAACCCCCGGGAGAGAACTGCTTAAGTCTCTAACAGTTCGCTGCTCTGTCCGGATTTAATATCTGCTGCCGAAGCTGTCTCTATTGCGGTTATTATCCTGCTTAGGACGGGCTTCGTTTACTTTTAAACTGCGTCCTTCAAACTCCCTGTTGTTCAGCGCGTTTAACGCGTTTTGCGCATCCTCTGAACTGGAAAATTCAATAAACCCAAAACCCTTGGATTTATCCGTATATTTATCCATTATAACTACAGCGTCCTTAACTTCGCCGTGTTCGGCAAAAAGCTTCTGCAGCTGGTCGTTTGTTACTGAAAAATTCAAGTTTCCTACGTAAAGTTTTTTTCCCTGCATTCTATTTTCCTCCTTAGTTTCGCAGCTTTAAATTATTTAATGAAAATAGAATTGAAGAAGAAGCGTATTTCCAGAAAAACAATAAATTGCTGATTCCTTTTTGAACCATAGCATATAAAGAGATATAAAACAAGACTGCAGAACCAGGGCCCCGGTCCGAAACGGTTCTGATTTTATCAACATTATTCCCTATAATCACCAAAAACTTTGCCGGTTAACAAATAACCCTCTAAAGCAGCGCTACCCCCGCAGAGACCAGCAATGCCTGTATAATATAACTTATAATCACTGTTTTCTTTACGCTGTATTTTCTGTGAATCAGGTCATAAAAATGGGACCTGTCTCCCATAAAGGGAGGATGCCCTTTTAAAAGGCGCCTTAATACGGCAATAAACATATCAATAACCGGGGCTCCCAGGAGAAGGGTTGCCGCTATAAGGCCAATAAGCTTACCGGGGGAAGCAGATACCACCCGGAGCGCCATATAACCGCAGATAAACCCTATCCAGCCGCTTCCCAAATCTCTCAGGAAGACCTTTTTTACTTGATACGCCTATAATAACATACTGAAAATATAGAGTATATTGGATAACATTCTCTCTGACATATTTGCGAAACTGGGGTACGCTGTCCTTGACTTTTTTATAAAAAAGTATTAATTTTGGAAAAGCAAATGCCATATTTAGACCAAAAAAGGAATTACCTATGCAAGATTTAAAGAAAAGATACTTAAAGGATTGCGACAGCAGTTTCTTTCTCTTTGGCCCCCGCGGTACGGGAAAATCAACCTGGCTTAAGGAAAAATTCCGGGACCGCATCTATATTGACCTTTTAGATCCTGTCAATTACAGGAGATTCAGCGCCAGGCCGGAAAGTTTAAAATATATAGTCGATGGAAACCCGGAAAAAAATCTTATTATTATTGATGAGATACAAAAAGTTCCGCAACTGCTGGATATGGTACATAAACTGATGGAAGATAAACATGAAAAGAAATTCATTCTTACAGGTTCCAGCGCAAGAAAACTTAAAAGACACGGGATAGACCTCCTTGCCGGGCGGGCGGTTCTAAGGAATATGTTCCCTTTTATGGCTTCCGAACTGGGAACTGATTTCAGTTTTGACAAATCTCTTCAAACAGGGCTCCTGCCAGTAATATATTTTGCCAGAAAACCCGTTGAAGCTTTGAAAGCCTATCTTGCTCTTTATATAAAAGAAGAGGTCCAGATGGAGGGTTTTGTCAGGGACATAGGCGCTTTTTCCCGCTTTCTGGAAGCGTCGAGCTTCTCCCATGCCTCTGTTCTCAATGCCAGCAGCATTGCCCGGGAATGCGAGGTCAAAAGAAAAACCGTAGAAAATTACCTGTCCCTGATGGAAGACCTTATGCTCTCTTTTCAGTTGCCGGTATTCACAAAAAAAGCTAAAAGGTCAATGATTAAGCATAATAAGTTTTTTATTTTTGATACAGGAGTTTTCAGAAGGTTAAGACCTGCCGGACCCCTTGACCGGGCAGGTGAAATAGAAGGCCCGGCGCTTGAAGGACTGGTTGCCCAGCACCTGTATGCCTGGACAAACTACAGCGCAAACGGCGCTGAACTTTTTTTCTGGCGTACCCTTGCCGGTTCTGAGATAGATTTTGTTTTGTACGGTAAAGACCTGTTCTGCGCAATTGAAGTCAAAAACAGAGCCCGGCTCGACAATGTGAACTTCAGAGCTTTTAAATCATTTGAAAAGGATTACCCCCAGGCAGAAAAAATTCTTTTATACAGGGGCACAGAGCGCCTTAAAAAGGGAGGGGTACTTTGTCTTCC
>PWOI01000153.1 GCA_003557485.1 Elusimicrobiota bacterium
ACAACAGCATCTTTTACTACAATTTTTGCCACGGCACACCTCCTTCTTTTTGTTGATATTAAGAAGTTTACTAGGTGTGCCGCTTTATTTCAATTCGCCCCTAAGTTTTTCTTGCTTCTCCGAGTTTTCCCGATGTTTCATTTCCCCGACCGCGCCCCGGAAGAGATGAATATTTTTTCATATTCGGGGACCAGAGCGCGTACCCTGTACCGGAGGGAACTTGCAAGAGATCCTTCTGCTACGAATTTTCTGAAAGAACTATCCTTAAAAAATTTCAGGACCGATGAAGAAAGTTCTTCCGGGAACCCCGGTTTAAAAAGCAGACCGCTCAGACCGCTTGTTATCACAGATGACGGACCCGAAGCAGTACCGGATGCCGCGACCGGAATACCGCAGGATATGGCTTCAAGGAGGAAGGTCCCCTCAACTCCGCAGCAGTCCGGCAGAATATGCAGGTCGGAAGCGGCTATATACGGATAGGGGCTGACACCCTCGCCTGTAACAAAAACATCCTTTTCGTTACCCCGAAGGTATCCGTAACAGGCAAGCTTTTCTTCAGCGCTTTCTCCGCCCAGAATGACAAGAAGCGGATGAATCCTGTCTCTCACAATATCTAATGCTTTCATAAGCACACGGGCGCCGGGTTCGGTAAGAGAAATCTCCGGCACCGTAAGAACAGGGCGGTCCCGGACGGGCAGGTCCGCGGTTTTTTTTGACAATAATTCAAGCTTACCCGCATCAACCATATGGGGTACTACTTTTATGGTCTTTCCCTTAAAAAAGGAAGTTCCGGTTAACTCTCTTTTAAGGGTTTCAGAAGGAACAACTGCTGCCGCTGCATTCCTTAAGAGAGCCTTACTTAAGAGTTTAGAAACTCCGGAGACTCCCTCGCCTGGGTTCCCGAGCTCCCCGGAAAACCTTAAGATTGTTTTAGGGAAATTTCTCATTAATATTGACACCCCTGAAAGAAGGGGTCCGGATCCCGGGAAAGAAGAAAAGAGTATATCGGGTCTTTCTTCCTCCAGAACCTTCTTCAACCTAAAAACAGCTCTGAGACCCGGGTAACATCCGAGCCCCCTGAGAAGCACGCCTTCGTCCAGGTAACTGTACCTATCTTTTCCATAAACCTCGGCTATGACGGGGGTAAATCTGCTCCTGTCTATATGGGAAGCTATATTCACAGCAGTGCTGACAGGAGAGTCAGTAACCTGACTAACAGTTAGAAGGACTTTTATTTTCATATTTTTTGAGGCGGCGCTTATGGAAACTTTCCTGTAAAAAATGCTAGCTGCGCAATCTCTGCGGCCGTGTTATGTACCTTGATATCTCCCTGAGTTCACTGCTTTTTATTAAGATAAGGATAAGAAGATAAACAATTATCCCTGAAAAGCCGTATAAGGCAAGCAGGATCGCCTGGCCCCCCGTACTCGCGGAGTGAAAATATTCCTGAAAAAGAGGCCGTAACAGGTAAAGAAGAATTCCCGTAAAAACCGCGGCGGCAAAAGATTTTCCGATTCCCGAAAATATGGATTTGTAATTAAGGGAAACCCCCTTAACCGGGAGGTATCGGATATAATACAGAACAATCATAATAAAGACTAAAGATGTAGCCAGAGCCAGCCCGGCTACGGGCGGATTTATTATCCTCACAAATACCATATTGAGAATAAGATTAGCCGTCACCTGAAACAGGGCCGCCCTGAGTAGAAACCCCACATCTCTCAGTGCAAGGAAAAGGCGGGCAAGGAAAAGCTCAGCGCCGTGAAAAAAGAACTGCAGTGAGTACATGGAAAAAGCCGAAGAGGTAAGAAATGTAGCTGCAGATGTGAAGGAACCTCTTTCGAACAAAACCTGTATAAAAGGCCCGGAAAGCAGAAGCGCAAACGCCGTAAGCGGAAAAAAAATGAACGCGGAGAAACGCATAGCATCCTGTACGGTATCTTTCATCTCGGATATTTTTTTCTCCGCGGCCTGTATTGAAAAATACGGGAAAAGCGCGGTTGCCACGGAAACTGCAAATATCGTAAGGGGAACCAGCGTGAAGTTTTGAGAGTACCCTATAACTGAGACACTTCCAGGACCTATACGGGCGGCCATCGCCCTGTCCGTAAAAAAAATGAGCTGTCTTGATATTATAACTATAACGTAGAGAAGCAGGGGGCGCGTGAACTCCTCGTAAAACGGTCCGCTGTATCCGGGGGAAAAACTGTACCTGAACCCTACTTTAACCGAAACCGGAATTATCAGACATGCGCTGAAAAAAGCCCCCCCTATCAGCCCGTAGATCAGCACGTGAACCCCGTACCTGTCCGCTGCCGTTACAATAAGCGCCAGGGTAGCGATCTGAATAAGGGGCTGTGTCAGAGCCGGAGCTGTAAAGTGTTCAAATGAATTTAATATATTTCCGAAAATACCTACAAGCGGAAAAAGAATCAGCATAACAGAGGCTATACGCAGAATACTTACAGCCAGGTCCGCTGTTTCGGGATCCAGACCCCTGAATCCGTAGTTTATAACAACAGGAGCCAGTAAAAAATGCAAAACGGCCGCGGCAGCTGAAAAGAACAGCACCTTATTTATCACCAGAGATCCGAACCTCTCACCCCGGAGCGGGTCGGATCGCCTGTGGCTTATGTAAACCGGGATAAAAACCGCCGTTACCGAAGCTACAAATACAAGTGAAAGCAGGTTAGGGATGGCAACAGCGGCATAATAGGCGTCCATCGGACCGGATATTCCGAAACGGTGGGCAACAATAATTTCTTTTATGAGGCTTAGAAGATAACCGGCTACAAAAGCCGTTGTTATAATTGCAGATGCCTTCGCAACTTTAATTCCTGTGCCCTGA
>PWOI01000174.1 GCA_003557485.1 Elusimicrobiota bacterium
AAAAATAGTTAGTTACCTGGGCCTGTTTTCAGTGTTTACTTTTGCTTTGTGGGCTATCCAGGATGATAAAATCAAGTATTTCGCTTTAGCCTTCCCCGCGCTTTCAATTCTTGCCGGCGCCGGTATCCGTCAACTATCATTTTCCGGGATTGTAGGAAAAGCCCTTTCTTTAGGCGCGCTTATTTTTCACAGTACGGTTAATTTTCTCTTTATGGCTCCAATGGCTCATGCTGTTTATATGCCTGCGTCGCTTATTACAGGTGTTGTATCCAGAGACGAATTTCTTTCTGAAACTCGAAATATGTATCCGGCTCCGTCATACAGTATGTTTAAATATGTACACGAAAATCTGCCTGAGGATATAAGAATAATTGTTTCCGGGGAAGCAAAAACATATCACCTGGACAGGCCCCATGTTTCATTTGCGCCTTCAGAAATTTCTCCTCTTCTGGTTTACATCAATGAGGAAGGAGTTGAAACCGGAGGGAATCTTTACCGGCGTTTGAAAGAAGATTCGTTTACTCATTTGATTTATAATGCTCCTGAGTCTTTGCGGACAGCAGGATACGGGTATATGGATTTAAACAGGGAAGAAGTGATTATTCTTAATGATTTTTTTAACAGGCATCTCAATCTAATTTATACTGATAACAGTGTTTTTCTTTATGAAACAGTTGAGGTGTCTGACGGCCCTGTGGAAAACCCTCTTCTTCAGGTATTTATTATGTATCAGCAGAATGAGGCGTCCCACCTGATTGAACGCGCTTTATCCGAAAGAAGAGACAGTAGGCGCATGCAGTTGCTTAACGATTCACTTAAACGGTCTCATATAATAATTGATTCCGAGTTGCCGGCAGCTCGCGCGCATTATCACGCATCTTATGCTTATTTTCTGCAGGGAAAAACAGATGAAGCCCTTAAGTATGCCGCGGCTGCTGCAGGGATTGATTCCCGGTATACAGATTATTTTGAACAGTTAGGGGAAAGAGCGGAAAAAGGAAATTGATTTCCTGCGGAATAATTAATTGTCTTCTTTACTGCTGAAACTGGCAGACCGCCTGACCAGAAAAAAGTGGTCTGCCGGGGATATTAACCGTCTGGCAGGGCCTGTCAGGGCATCTTTTCTTGCATACGCTGCGGAAGAGAAAATACGCATTAATGCTGCATCGGGCGGCTGCGTAACGGCCGTTCTGTCATCACTGATGAAAGCCGGTCATATAGACGGAGCGGTTGTATGCAGGCGTTTTATAACTGACCGCCGCGTGAGAACAAAATTTGAACTGGTTACGGATCCCGAGCAGCTCTACAGGTTTCAGGGGTCCAACTATATTTCTACTTCGTTTGTCCGGGAAGTCCCTGATCTGCTTCTTAAGGCCAGGGGGAAAATTGCAGTTGTCGGATTGCCCTGCGATATTGCTTTCCTTACAGAATTTCTTAAAAGAACAAATTTGCCCGCTGCGGAAGTTGTATTGAAACTGGGCCTTTTCTGCGGCCGGACTCCGACAAAGGAGTTAGTTGACCGTTTTACGGATAAACTGTGCAGGCAGGGGGGAAGTGCTCTGAATTCTTTTAATTTTCGCCGGGGAGCTTGGAGAGGTTCTGTTATCGCGGAATTGTCTAATGGTATTAAAGTCAAAAAACCGTCTATATATTTTCAAATTTATCCGAATCTTTATTTTTTTACGGAAAAGAAATGCCTCTTCTGTAGCGATCATTTCTGCCGGAACTGTGATATATCGTTCGGGGATATCTGGCTGGGAGAAATGAAAAAATCACCGCTGAAATATTCATCTGTGCTGGTAAAGACTCCCGCAGGCGAAAAGTTTTTCCGTCTTGTTTCCCCGGATTTAAACATTAAAGAAGTGCCGGTTGAAAAAATAATGGAAGGGCAGAAGAGAGCGGCTTTGACGCATTACAATGTGTCGGCCCGCAGCAGGGCCGCAAAGTTGTTCGGTATCAGAATCCCCGACAGAACCCGCTGCAGAATTTCAGTATATGACAGCATTATTGCTTTTATAATATTGTTTAATTATAGAATTTCGTGTTCTGAGAAACTCTCCGGGATTATACTTTCTCTGCCGGCGCCCCTGCTGAAACTCTATCTTTATTTTTTCAAGGGATTAGAGAGCCTGCGATGAGAGAAATTTCCATAATAGGCGCTACTTTCAGGGGGAATAAAGGCGCGGAAGCAATGCTTTCTACAGCAATTACGAATATAAGGCAGTCACACCCCGAATTCCATTTTCATGTTTTTTCATATTATTATTTAAAGGATTCTGCTGCTGTTGATAAAGACTATATAACAGTGCATGATTCTTCTCCGCTTGCGCTTCTATCTGTCCTCTTTCCTTTTTCCGCGCTTCTTTCATTCTTTAAAATTTTCGGTTTGGGGAGGATGTCGGTTTTATTTCCAAAAGCCGTAAGAGCTTTAAACTCCTCCGAAGCCCTGCTTGATATAGCGGGAATATCTTTTGTAGACGGGAGGGAAAAATTCCTGCCTTTTAATATACTGACTGTATTGCCGGCAATACTGCTGAATGTTCCGGTGGTAAAGATGTCGCAGGCGATGGGGCCGTTTAAAGGGCTGCTCAACAGGATAGCGGCAGTAATTATTTTAAAAAGGTGCAGTAAAATCTTTGCTAGGGGAAAATATACCCTGGATTATATTGACAGCCTTAGCGGAGCGGTAAAGGAAAAGACCGAGCTTGCTTCTGATATCGCCTTTCTTCACAGGCAGGGTGACTCGTTAGTGCATCCTGCAGGAAAAGGTTTCGGGAAATTTTTAAAGGCCCTGGAAAATGTAAAGGCATCCGGAACTGTTCTTATAGGGGTCTGCCCGAG